>REEL01000058.1 GCA_007695095.1 Chitinophagaceae bacterium
TCCGGTCAATTTTTGAAAGTTGAATCTTTTTAACATTGACTATTTTTTCTGAAAAGTATGATTAACAGCCCTTAAGTTTTACAAATTTAAGGGCTGTTTTATGTATCAAAACAGACTACTGAGAATCAATAAATGCCTTTTTTTATACAAATTAGACTGAATATATGTAAGTTTGTTAGAAATTGAATTAATTTTTTAAAAAAAATATATATGAATATAGTTTATACTTTTTTGCTTGCTTTTCTATTTAAAATGTTTTTTGCAGGTAGTTTACTTGCTCAATTCGTGAAAAATGAAAGATATGTAGATTTTAACCCTATTCACACTTGCAATGCAACAGCAGATATTGATGCCATAATTAATGACATTGAATTTAATTCAAAAGCATTGAGAAAAGAGGGGGGAAATCTTAAAAGTTTAAGAGCCGGTAGTCAAGAGATATTATTTTCCTGGCCTTTGAGAGCTGCAAACCATTTTCATGAAAACAGTTATTATGGGATTACAAATTTTGTCGATCATGACCTGAATTATCCAAATCAGGTTTTGGATTACTATTGTGGTGAAAGAACGTATGATACGAATACGGGCAATCATGGAGGCACTGATATAGCTGTTTATCCACAAAGGTGGTCTATGATGGATAACGATATGGTTGAAATAGTAGCAGCTGCAACAGGTGTAATAGTTTTTAAACGTGATGGAGAGTATGACAGAAATTGTAATTTTAGCTCAGATTCATTGTCAAATGCCATTATACTTGAACATGCAAACGGCATGCGGAGTATGTATTATCATATGAAAAAGAATAGTGTAACAGAAAAAAATATTGGTGATTTAGTGGTGGAAGGAGAGTATTTAGGAATTGTTGGAAGTTCCGGAACTTCCAGTGGGCCTCATTTACATTTTGAAATTAGAGACTCACTAAATCAGATTTTAGATCCTTTTGAAGGCCCATGTAACCCAAGCGTTCAAAACAGCTTATGGAAGTCCCAAAAACCTTATTATAATTACGGACTATTAACTGCCAACATTCAAAGTCAGTTTCAGGAAAACTCTTCAGATTGCAAAATAGATCATCAATTTTTTCTTAAAAATCATTTTCAGCAAGGTGAACAATTATTTTTACATGTCTTTGGAAGAACCACTCAGGAAGGTGATTCTATACATTATTTTCTATATAGACCTGACGGGACCGAGTATTGGAATCATTTGCGAATAAGAGACACAGGTTACGCTAATTTGTTTTGGGCCGGAAGAAGTAGAACTATTCAATCGAATGAACAAGACGGAACTTGGAAATACCGGGTAATTGCTGCCGGTGATACTATAGATAAATATTTTTGTGTAGGGAGTGTTTCTTCGGTCACATCAGTATTAAATTATGATATACAATCAAATGGTAAAGAAGTGCATTTTGAATCATTATCAGAAAACGCATTTACTTATTTATGGCAATTTGGTGACGGCTATGAATCTGTGCAGATGAATCCTACGCATCAATATGATGAGTTTGGTATCTTCGAAGTTTGTCTTACAGTAACTAATGGCTGTGACTCTTCTACTTTTTGTGAATATATTGATTTGCTCCCGGTATCTAATGTTACCATGGCTACTTTCAATAAACCTATTATATACCCCAATCCTGCAAACAGTAATATAACTGTTCGTTTTAATGACCCGGGAATCGAAATTCATAAAGTTTATATTTTAAATCTATTAGGACAAAAAGTTGAAGCTCATTCTAATAATTTACCTGGTAATACTTTTATGTTAACCAATATGGTAAATCAAAAAGGAATGTATATTCTGAAAATTGACCTTGGAAATAAAAATGTGTATAGCAGAATAGTGATAGATTAAAAAATATATGCATTACAATGAGGTGTATATGAAGATTATAAAAACATATTAAAGTAAGCGGTAGTATTATAGTAAACGGCAAAGTGATAAAAACTTAAACTTAAATCACCTCCCCCTGATCCTATCAATCAATCTGCGTCTGGGTTTTTCTTCCTCCAGTTCTCTACGTTCAGTTCTTTCTGAATCTCCTCTGAAAAAATCTCTAAACCTGTCCACAAATCTTTCTTCCCTATATGCTTCGCAATCAGTGTTTAAGCCTATATACTCATTTCCTGAAAAAAATATACTCTTATTATTATACTCAGGATGGTTAGCTAAATCCTGCAGAAAATAGCCGCAAATGGGCAAAGCAGTTCTAGAACCGGAACCAAGGCTGCTTGATCGAAAACGAATAAACGGTAATGAACCACCTACCCAAGAACCAAAAACAAGTTCAGGAGTGTAACCTACAAACCAGCCATCTGCATTATTTTGTGACGTGCCTGTTTTGCCGGCAATATCTCCACTTAGTTGAAAGCGGTTGCGTAAGGCGTTTGCTGTGCCTTCATCAACTACCTTCTGTAGCATTTTAGTCATGGTTTGTGCTATTTCAGTCTCTAAAACATATTTCTCCTCACTATGATTTGAAAAATCATAAATCAATTGCCCGTCACTATTGTAAATTGATTCAATATAATAGGGTGTTAAAGCTTTACCCTCACTTGCAAAAACAGAATAAGCCTGTACCATTTCAAGTAAATTTGCACTATTAGCTCCTAGAGCCAAAGATGGTTTAGCCGGGATGTCAGACGTTATACCTGCCTGTCTTACCAAATCTTCCACCGGTTTGAATCCATTTTGCATCAACAATTCAACTGCAATTGTATTGATAGATTTAGCTAATGAAGCCTGAACAGAATATCTCCCACCATACTCATTACTGATGTTTTGTGGTCTCCAGCCTTGATAAGCCTCATAAACGGTCTGAACATTTCTGTAATAATCACATGGTTGAACGCCATTTTGTAAGGCTGCAGCATATACAAAAGGTTTGAAGGCTGAGCCTGTTTGTCTTTTTGATTTTACATGATCATATTGAAAGAAACGATAATTACTTCCACCTGTCCAGGCCCTTACTGCACCATCATTAGCATCTATCGCAAAAAAACCGGCATGAAGAAATGACAAATAATGCCTTATTGAATCATCCGGTGAGAGCTCCTTCTCAACCATGCCTTCGTGTGTATGAATTAGCATTGGTGTTTTAGTATGTCTGATCTGGTTAATTTTTTCTTCAGATAATCCTTTTTCTGTAAGTTTTTCGTAATGCTCAGATACTTTCCACATCCTATCCAACAAAACTTTATTTTGAATAAAAAGATCGCTGCTTGTCCAATGGAGATCAAACTGCTTTTGCAGAGTAGTTAAATGTTTTTTGACAGCTTTATCTGCTGCTTTTTGTAAACGGGAGTCAATGGTAGTTACAATCTTAAGACCATCTGTATAAAGGTTGTAAATATTCCCATCCAAAGCCGGAGTCGATTCGAGAAGTTTTTGTAGTTCACTTCGTAAATGCTGACGAAAATAAGGAGCTATTCCTTCAGTGTGTGTATCTGACCTATACATTAATCCAAGCGGTTGTTCTCTTGCTTTTTCTGCTTTTTCTGCAGAAATATAATCATATTTTTTCATTTGCGAAATAACAAGATTGCGTCGGGTTTTGGCTCTTTCAGGATAAAGTCTTGGATTGTGAGAAGTTGTACCTTTCAACATGCCTGCTAAAGTTGCAGACTGAGTAAGAGTAAGATTAGCAGGAGTAGTATTGAAAAAACGTCTGGAGCCTGCTTCAAGACCAAAGGTTTCTTCACCAAAAGTCACTGTATTTAGGTATAACTCAAGTATTTCCTCTTTTGAATAAATTGACTCAAGTTTTTTTGCAATGATGATTTCTCTGAATTTAGATATAACCAGACCCAAACGACTTGCTGATTGCCTTGGATATAGGTTTTTAGCTAATTGTTGCGTTAATGTGCTTCCACCACCTGCATCTTGTCTGAGAAGAATTGACCTTACTAATACCCTCATCAGGCTTCGCCTGTCAACTCCATTATGCTCATAGAAACGTATGTCCTCGATGGCAAGCAATGCCTCTATAAACTGTGGGTTAATCTGCTCAAGCCTTGTATTGGTTCTGTTTTCTGCAAAATATACTCCCATTAACTTTCGGTCGGTCGAATATACCCGAGAAGCTGTTTGATGTCTGATATCCGCAAGTATTTCTTTATCCGGTATTTGACCAAAAGCGCCCCATTTTACCGAAAAATAAAGTGCTGTTACTGACAAAATAAACAAAAGAATAAACAAGAATGTGCCTATCCCAATAAACTTAAATAATTTTTGCTTTGTCAACATGAGGCTATTATTTGTGGTTGGTGATAACACACAACCACGGCGGGAAATAATTTTTGTTTTGTCAATTTGAGCTTATTTAACACTATTTTAAAACGCTATGCTAAGTTACAAAGTATTATTATTTCGTGTTTTGTGAAAACACAAAAATCAAGGGTATTGGATATAAATAATAAAAATAGATTTTACTCAGCAGGATTTGCCACCCTTCCAATAAAGAGCAAACTGTTGGTTTCTATATGGCGAAGTATAATCACAAATGGGCGGTTAAAATCTAAAACCGGTGGCATAGATGTAACTCCAAAGCCAACAGAAGTAACCGCCGCACCTTCGGCACCATATTCATCTATTTTTAAAACACTTTTGTGGTCAACACGGGTAATAAATATGCGTGGGCCTATCAAAGGTTCTCCCAATTTTGTAAAGTCAGCTTTTGAATTGCTAAAAGCATCATCGATTCCTACAGCAATAAGAGTGTTTTTTAAATCTTCTTTATAAGAAAGGTCTAAATGTGGAATATAGGCAATGGCTCTATTTTCACTCATTTCCTCATACATTTCATTTATATATCCGGAGTTCATTTTTTTGATAAACTGTTGTAGGTTTATATCTGTCGAAGGCATTGCCAAAGTAAGGCTAAATGTTTCGTCTTTAAAAGGAATTTCCAAAGCTGTATAATCCTCTGACTGAACATAATTAAATAAACGGTCAGCAGTCATAAATGGTGTTGAGACTTGATTGCCATTTGGTAGATTAAAATCCCGGTAACTCGTAGCATTCGGGTCAAAACCTTCAAGCCAGTCAGCACGGAAATAGAGCGCATTTATAAGAAAGGCGATTTCTTCATCATCAATTCCTTCCAGAATTTTATCAATCTTACCCTTAGTTTGATCGTTCACCCAGGCATTAATATTGTCAACTGCTGCCTGACTGTTAAAATCATGCTGCTCAACTGAAGCATTATAGTATTGCTTAATTTTTTGTTTGAATTCTTCAAAAGTATTTATACGGTTGGGGTCTTCAAAATAACCATTAGCCATCAGCACTTCAGGATGCCCACCTGAATTTGTTAAAATTTGCTGCCAGGCTGCTTGTCGCTGATTCACTTCATCTAAATCCCATTCAGCTGTATGCAATCCTGTCAGTATTTGACTGAGTGTTTGTCCATCAGCACCATTAGCAGCCATATTCATAGCAGTTTGAATGCTTACCGGAGAAATTAAAATGTTTTCATCTATCGGGATAGTTTTATCCAACTCCTGCAAAAGAGACAAACCAAACCCCAGATTTGCTTCCCCTAGATTATCCTGACTTGTTGGAGGGGTAGTAGTTAAAGGCGGTTCTCCATTTTTATCACAAGCTATAAAGAATAGAGTACAAAAAATCAAGAGGGTTATGAATTGTGCTTTCATCTTTAGTGTGTTGTTTTATATTAAATATGAAATAAATTACAAAAAAATATTCAATGTTACAATACTTAAATGCTTTTTTACTGTGATTATTGTTATTATAATTTATCAATTTTTTAATTCTAAAAAAAACAAGTCATTATTTTAGAGAAACCTTTATTAATCAGTCATTATTTTAATTGCCATAAAAAAAGGGATTTTAACATATGTCAAAATCCCTTTTTTAAAACTTTTAAAATTTATTTTATTTTTTAATGAGTCGATGAACTATGTAAGCATCTCCTGAACGTAGTTTGAGAATATAAAGTCCATTTTCAAGACCTGATAAATCTAAAGGCAATACAGCATTGTTGTTTACAGTTATGTAGTCCTTTTGTATCATCCGCTGTCCTAATGAATTATAAACAGAAAGGTCTAACTTACTGCTTTGAGGTATATCAACTTCCACATAAAACAAACCGTCACTTGGATTAGGATAAACAGAAACATCAAGTTTAAGCTGTCCGCTAAAGTCTTCTAAACCTACATTGGTAACATTTACTTCTGTCATTACTGAAGAGCAACCAAAGCTGTTTGTATACACTAAACCGTAATTACCGTTTTCTGTTACATCTAAAAACTGCATATCGCTATCCGGTATTGGCTGACCTTCAAAATACCATTGTACGGTAAAATTTGAGTTATAATTTGAAGCTACTAATTGACCTTCGCTACTTAAAAATACGGTGCTTGGAGTTGCAGGTGAAGGGTTTACTGTAATATTCTTTTCTAATGATTTACCTCTACATCCGTTTTCATCAAATACTTCTACCCAATAACTACCGGCTGTAGTAACTTTTAAATAGCTGGTGTCAGCCCCACTAATAGGTAGTGAATCCTTATACCACTGAAAAGCATTTCCATAATCAGCTTCGAGGATAATTGTGTCTTTATTGCAGATTGTGTTATCACCCATCAAGTTGGTGACTACAGGTATGTCAGCTTTCGGATAAATAATCAAGGTATCTACATCGTCATATTCGATAATTGGACGGTTAATATTAAACTGTACTGTCAATGGAGGATCTAAAAGTGTTTGAGGCCCAATGTCACTTCCATTAAAATAGACTGTTCCGCAATAGTCATCGCTGCCTTCCAGAAAAGAATCATCTTCCCATACTTCTATAGTGTACATAGTATCCCTTAAAAGCACTATAGGGGCGAAGTTAAAAGTAACCGGCGGGTATTGATTGTCAATAACATAAGACTCATATATTAATGTATTTCCAAGAAATAATTTGAAATAAAAATCAGGAGCAGAGAAAATATCATCACAATCTGAAGAAGCTACAGTAAAACTTTCTATTGCTCCATTAAAAGTATCAATTTGAGTATTCAGGCTGATTTCATAGATGCCGGGTTGCACATATTCAATAGCAGATGGACTTTCAGAGCTTGACTGAAACCCATTGCCAAAATCCCACTGATAGCTGAAATTAGGATTCCCGTTACTTGGAAAATTCGATTCAAAATTTACAAAGGTCGGTCCGCAGTTAACTGTTGGAGTAAAAGAAAAACTTTGATTTCCACCGACACCCGGTAAAACTTCTATTTCAAGTTCATAGGTTTCATTTTCCGTTATTATACCTATAAGGCCGGTATTAACAGTAGCTTGTATAAAAACAGTAACATTATATATGCCCGGAGCTCCAAAAGGTGTACCGCAAATATTTATACATCCATATTCTGAATCCGGTGGATTAGATGGAGGAAAATATTGGCAGGTAGGATGATTATTACATTTCCAGGTTAATCCGGGAGGTAAGCCTGAAACTCCGGTTATGTTAATTTCGAGAAGATCTACTGAAGAAACAGGTTGTCCGGTTACCGGTATCACTTGTGGCATGTAAAAGCTAAAGTCCTCTTCATAGTATTCCCCAATTGTTGCATTTGGAGCAACTGAGGTACACACTCCACCTTCCGGAGGTCCGCACCCATAATCAGGAATACAAGTAGGGCACTGAGCCGATAACTTTACAAAAGTAAAAATTGTAAAAAGGAAAACTAAATTGAGTGATTTCATTTTTTAAAAATTGAAGTAAAATATTCTTTAATCTTGCTTAACAAAGCTATTAATTTTTTATTGAAAATAAGTTATAAAAGTACAAAGATAGCAGTTTAGCGATAATTTTAGTGTTAAGAAAAGAATCACCGTATAAAGAGATTTTTTTAAAAAATGTTAGTTAACTTTAATAACATTTTGCTGATAAGGCTTTAAAGGCTAATTACGTATATCTGAAAATTAAATCTATATTTTTTTTGTCAGAATTACTTTGTAGTTAAGGTTTTTTTTAAAAATTTAGCTTTGTTTTGACATAAATATCTTAAAAACTCAATAATGAATCTAAAATTATTTCTAAGCTCAATTTTAATGTTTGGGTATGTTTCTTTGGCTATCGCACAGGATGCAATTTTGCGTGGAAAAATCACTGATGAAACTACCAGAGAAGCACTTATAGGTGTTAATATAGTTTCCGGTTCTACCGGTTCAGCAACTGATCTTGACGGGAAATATGAAATCAGGTTAGAGGCGGGGCAGCATAGGGTTGAATTTCGCTATTTAGGATATCGTACTATTAGCCGAAATATAAACTTGTCTGAAGGCGAGGAAAGAACATTAGATATAGCCATGAGAGACGAGTCCAGAGATTTGGAAATTGTCGTTGTAAGTGCCAGTCGGTTTGAGAAAGTTTTGGGCGAAGAAACAGTTTCCGTAGAAGTTTTAAGTAATACACTAATAGAAAATTCAAATTCTGTGGATATGCAGGAGGCTATAGAAAAAGTTCCGGGTGTAACTGTTGTCGATGGACAAGCTAATATCCGTGGTGGTAGCGGCTGGTCTTATGGAGCAGGAAGCAGGGTTTTACTTTTGGTAGATGATTTGCCTATGCTTACAGCAGATGCAGCTGATGTAAAATGGTCCATTATTCCAATTGAAAATGTAGAACAAGTTGAAGTGATAAAAGGAGCAGCATCGGCAATTTACGGATCTTCGGCTCTAAATGGTATTATAAATGTACGTACAGCCTGGCCAAGATCTGAGCCATCAACCAGAATATCTTTATACAATGGAGTTTATGATAACCCCAGAGATGAAAATATGATATGGTGGGGCAAAAATCGTCCCGTTTTTTCAGGTGGCTTTTTTGCACATCGTCAGCGTTTTGGAAATTTTGACTTGGTGTTGGGATCTAACTTTACGGTGAATAAGTCTTATTTAGATGGAGGCAGTGAGCAAAATGCACGTGTAAATTTTAAAACAAGATACAGACCCGCAGGAGTAGATGGACTTTCTTTCGGTCTTAATGGCAACTTTTACCAAAGTTCGGGAAGCACCTACTTTTTATGGGGTGGTCCTGACAGCCTTGCTCTAAGACCTTTCCCGGGTACAGTAAGTAATTATAACTCACAAAGAATTTTTATCGATCCGCATGTAAGCTATATTGACGGAAGAAATAATCAATACAATCTCAGACTTCGATATTTTAATGCTACGAATAGAAATGATACTGAACAGGGTTCAGTTCCTAATTTATACTATGGTGAATTTCAATATCAGAGAAGGTTTGAAGAAATAGGTTTGAATTTTGTTACCGGACTTTCAGGTTATTACTCAACAGTGACTAGTCCTACAGGCGACCCTACGGAGTCATTGATTGGAGAACATGAGGGATATAATGTTTCCATTTATGCTCAGGCGGATAAAAAGTTTTTTGATTTATTAACATTTAGTTTCGGCGCCAGATATGAATATTTTAAAATAGATACCTTTGAAAGTGATGCCCGTCCTAATATAAGAGTTGGGGCAAATTATCAGTTTGCTGAAGCTTCCTATTTAAGAGCTTCTTATGGTGAAGGATATCGCTTTCCAACTATGGCAGAGAAATTTGTGAGGACAAATGTTGGTCCAATAGGTATTTACCCAAATCTGAATCTTGAGCCTGAAACAGGATGGTCTGCTGAAATTGGTTTTAAACAAGGTTTTAGAATCAGCAATTGGCTTGGTTACCTTGATATTGCCGGATTTATTAATGAGTATGACAATATGATGGAATTTACTTTTGGCCAGCATGGTACTTTTGCAGATCCCCTATTTGGAATAGGCTTCGCCAGCTATAATATAGGGAATACTCGTATAATAGGTGGTGAAATTACCGGTATCGGACAAGGTTCAATTGGTGAATTTCCTATTACTTTATTGGCAGGTTATACATATATAGACCCTAAGTTCAGAGACTTTGATGATTCAATAACACTTTCCAATAATCAAAGTGTTGCCATTAGAAATACGACTTCATCCAGTGAAAATGTTTTAAAATACAGAAACAGACATAGTTTTAAAGCAGATGTAGAGTCAGAATACAGAGGATTTTCTCTAGGTTTTTCTGTTAACTATACCAGTTTTATGGAAGCTATTGATAAACAATTTTTGGATTTCGGAAGACAAGAGCCTTTTGTAACAATTTTAGGTGAAGGTTCAGAAGCTTTCAAGTATATGGGAGATTTTAGAGATGAAAACGATAGTGGTCATTGGGTTTTTGATGTTAGAGTGGGTTATAATCTTTCAGAGCAGGCAAAAATCAGCTTTATCGTTAAAAATCTTACAAATACCCTATCCATGTCAAGACCGGGTATCATAGATCCACCCAGAAATTATGCAATGCGCTTAACATATGAATTCTAAAAATCTTTTTTTATATAAAAAAATATAAGCCTAAATTAGACTCATAAAAGGATAGTCTTTATATTCGATAGAATTACTTTAAGGAGTAATATTGTAATTGGATAGTATTTTTTCCACGGAGTTAATAGTTAGGTTTTGCAAAATGTTGCTTTTATTTTAAAGGATTTAGTCGTCGGTGGTATTCAGCGTCTGTTGCTTGATTTAATTCCTGTTTTTAAATCCCAAGACCGGAAACTAATTTTTATAGCTATTGGAAAGGGGGAGCAGTTTGAAACTTTCAAAAATGCCGGAGTGCCTTTCTTTTTTATACCAAAAAAACTTCCTTTTTTTGATCCGATATTAGTTTTTAGGATTAGAAAACTGTTATTGAAACATAAAATAGAAATCATTCATTCTCATCATGTTTCTGAAGCTATTTCCGCGCACTTTGCAATTATTGGCACTTCTGTGAAACATGTTTTGTCATATCATGTCGGCTTACAACTAAATAATTCTCAGGATAGTATTGTTTTTAAAAAATTGCACAAAAGAGTTGACCGGGCTGTTTGCCCTTCGAATGCCTTTTTAAATGAAATGAAATCTGCCGGATATGATAGTTCATTATTTACAGTAGTGCCAAATGGTATTGATACAGCCAGATTGTTAGAAAAACCGACACAAAATATCAGAAACAAATTCAATATTCAGGAAGATGATTTTGTAATTGGTATGATTGGAAATTTTTATAATAATACAAGAAATCAAATTGTGGTTTGCAAAGCTTTTGAGCTCCTGGAAAAGAAATATGAGCATTTGCGTTTAATTTTTTATGGCGGACACAGTAATAGTTATCTCCCGGATGCCGAACATTATAAGCAGTGCTATGATTTTTGTGAAAAAAATGAACTTCTTGAAAAAGTCTTTTTTGCCGGTATAGAAACAGATACTACTTCGGCTTTGGCATCTTTAGATCTCTTTGCTTATGCCTCTTTAAATGACACCTTTGGAATTGCTGTAGCAGAGTCTATATTAAGTATAAAACCAACTTTAGTTAACGATTTGGATGTTTTTAAAGAATTAACTCAAAATGGGAAATACGCTGAACTTTACCCTACAAATAATCATGAGGTTTTAGCTCAAAAAATTGAAAATTTTATATTGAAAAAATCAAGAAAACCCGACGAGAGATTAATAGAAGAATTTAAAAATAAATATAGCATTGAGTCACACTTTCACAAACTGGATGAGGTTTACAAAAGCTTATTTTGAAGATAAAAGTTTTACATATAATCAAAGATCTGGAGCCGGGTGGTATTCAGACTCTATTGTTGGATATTTGCAATAACAGGCATTTACTGAATGTTGAAATTGCAATATTTGTAATAGGTGAGGGGAGTATGCAATCAAAAATTGAGGCTACCGGTGTAAAGGTTTTTAGTATAAAGCGCACTTCAGGTATACAGTTTTCAGTGATTCGCAAATTAAAACAAGTCTTAATAATTTATCAGCCGGATATTTTACATACACATCATTCTGCGGAAGTGTTTTATGCTTTCTTTTCATCTATTGGTTTAAAAGTTAAAAAGATTCATACTCATCATACTCATCCGAAAATTAATACCATAGCTGATAAAATTGTTTTCAAGCTACTGTTACCTTTTTTTGATAGTATTGTTTTTCCGAGTAAAACGGTTCGTAAATTATATAAATCTATTTCCGGCAGCGATAAAGTTATTTTTAACGGGCTTGATTTAAAAAGAGTAAAATCCTCTCTAAACAAAGATGATGCTCGATTACGATTAAACCTACCTCAAAGCACAATTATATTGGGAATGGCAGGAAGTTTTTTGTACAATATAAGAGATCAAAAGTTTTTATGTGAAGCTTTGCCCGTAGTCTTAAAAAAATATCCCAATATAAATATGGTTTTTGCAGGTTCAGCCAACAGCCTGTATAGTAATTCAAAAAGTTACTTTCTTCAATGTAAAGAAATTATCAAAAAAGAGGGTTTGTCAGAGCGGGTATTTTTCCCGGGAAATATTGAAGACATAAGCTTGTTTTATACTTCTTTAGATGCTTATTTACATGCCTCAAAATTTGACACTTTCAGTCTTTCGGTTGCTGAAGCAGTATCAAATAATAAGTATACGTTGATTAATGATATTGATGTATTCAAAGAACTTTATACCGAAAACGATAATGTAATCTTTTACAAAGATGGTTCTAAGCAAGACTTTCAATACCAATTGGAAACTTTGATAAAAGCAAATTTTAAACTTACAAACGAAAGTGTTTTTTCACCATTATTTGATATACGACGTTACATCAAAAGTATAAATTCGCTTTATAAAGAAATTCTTGACAAATAAGCTACAAGCTAAATCTAATTTATTTTTCGTTTGTTAACTCAATGATTTAACTTTTTATCTAATGATTTGAATTCAATTTTTACTTTTGTTGTTTTAGACTTAATGACTTGTGCAGATTTAAAAAAATATAAATGAAAGCTACAGAAACTTACCCTGAAATAAAGCAATCAAATACAGAGGTTTACAAAAAAGGATTTTTGGATATTAAGTTGCCATCTCAATTGGATTTGGCAGCAGAAATACAAAAAATTAAAAAAGAGAAGAATGCCGTTATACTGGCTCATTATTATCAGGAAGCTATTATTCAGGACCTGGCTGATTATGTAGGAGACAGTCTTGGTTTGTCTCAAAAAGCAGCAGAAACAAATGCTTCTATGATTGTTTTTGCCGGCGTAAACTTTATGGCAGAAACAGCTAAAATCATAAATCCCTCAAAAAAAGTGGTTTTACCGGATTTTAATGCGGGTTGCTCACTGGCTGATTCCTGCCCTCCGGATTTGTTTAAAAAGTTTGTTGAAACTAATCCGGAACATGTTGTAGTTACATACATAAACTGTACCGCAGAAATAAAAGCTTTGAGCGATATCGTTTGTACATCTTCCAATGCTGAAAGAGTGATACACTCAATTCCAAAAGACAAAAAAATAATTTTTGCACCTGACAAAAACCTGGGAAAATATTTAATCGGAAAAACAGGTCGCGATATGCTTTTATGGGATGGCGCCTGCATGGTTCATGAAGCTTTTTCTATTGAAAAATTAACTCAATTGATGATCGAGAACCCTGAAGCTCCATTAATCGCTCATCCCGAGTCAGAAGCGCATATTTTAAAGCATGCTTCTTATATTGGCTCTACCTCGGGACTTATAAATTATGTAGAAACAACCAATTACCCGGCATATCTTATAGCAACCGAAGCCGGTATTTTACATGAAATGGAAAAAAAATCTACCGGTAAAAAATTAATACCCGTTCCTATAGCTGAGGACAATACCTGTGCTTGTAGTGAATGTTTTTATATGAAAATGAATACCCTAAAGAAATTGTATTTATGCATGAAGTATGAGCTGCCTGAAATCATAATTGAGGAATCTTTGCGCCTGAAAGCACTTATCCCCATTCAAAGAATGTTAGCCCTTAAATAATCATGCAAATCAAAACGGATGTCCTGATTATCGGTTCCGGAATCGCCGGTCTTTTTTTAGCAAAAAAAACAGCTGAAGCCTATCCGGAATTGTCTGTTGTTGTGGTGACAAAAAATACCCCATCTGAAAGTAATACTTTTTATGCTCAGGGTGGCATTGCCACAGTTTATGAAAATCAAAACGATACCATTGAAAAGCACATAGAAGACACTTTTTTGGCCAGTGACGGAACTTGCGATAGAAATGTTGTTGAAATGGTAATTAAAAAAGCCAAAACAGTTTTAGACGAGTTGCTTGGTATTGGAGTTGAATTCGACAGAGATGAAAGTGGTTCTTATCATTTAGCGAGGGAGGGTGGTCATTCTGAAAGTCGCATTTTTCATAAAAAAGATCAGACCGGTAAAGAATTAGAGGAGAAAATGCTGCTGGCTCTTCATCATTTGGAGAATTTGAGAATTATTTCTCATTGTACTGCTTTGGAATTAATCACAAACGGAAATACTTGCGAAGGACTCTGGGCATACCAAAGTATAGAAAATCAACTCATTGAGTTTTGCTCAAAAGTGGTCATAATCGCTGCCGGTGGTGCAGGTCAGGTGTACAGTATCACAACAAATCCGGCAATAGCTACAGGAGATGGAGTTGCAATGGCATATCGTGCAAAAGCAACTATCCGTGATATAGAATTAGTGCAGTTTCATCCTACAGCCTTTTATGAGGAAGCTGATGAGCATACTTTTTTGATTTCTGAGGCTGTTCGAGGAGCGGGAGCTCTTTTGAGAAATGAAAAGGGTGAGTATTTTATGGAAAAATACCATTTGCTGAAAGATTTAGCACCCAGGGATATTGTCTCCAGAGCAATTTCGTCTGAAATCAATAAATCAAAAAAGGCATGTGTTTACTTAGATTGCAGTTCTATTGGTCAGGAGAAATTTGCCGTTTTGTTTCCTCATATTTACCAATCTTGTTTTGCTAAAGGTATTGTTCCCGGGAGGGATTTAATCCCCGTTGCTCCTGCGGCTCACTATTTCTGTGGGGGAGTAGAAACAGGTGTAAATGGTGAAACTGCTGTTAAAAACTTATATGCTTGTGGCGAAAGTGCCCGGACAGGCATGCATGGTGCTAACAGACTGGCTTCAAATTCTTTGCTGGAAGCGCTGGTTTTTGCCGGAAACATCTTTGAAAGCTTTGCTAAAGTTGATTTTTCTAAAGAAAATAAAATTCAAAAAAGTACAATTGAATTTGCTGAGACAGATAACCCCAAAGTATTAGCAGAGGTCAGTGATTTAAAAAGAGAAATTCAGCATTTAATGACTAAAAATGCAGGTATTGTAAAAACTAACTCTTTATTAAGTGAGGCTCAAAAGGAGTTAGTGGTTATTGGCAATAAAATTGGCGATTTACCTAAAAACCCGCAATGGTACGAACTTAGAAATATCTATCAAATTGCTTCATTAATAATCAGCCACTCAATTGCTAGGAAGCAGAATGCCGGTGTTTATTTTAATAAAGACTTAGTAAATCTTGCTGTTTAAATGATTTTTCTCTTTTCAATTTATCAAATCATTTAAGTCTAAATTATTTTTATAGATTAATTTAATATATTTATATTTTATAAAGCAAAAAATCGAAGGTATATAAAATATTTAATAATGGATGTCTCAGAATTTAGAAAAATGGCTATGAACTTTCCGGAAGCAGAAGAAAAGCCTCACTTTGAGAAAACTTCATTTAGAATTAAGGGGAAGATTTTTGCCACTTTTAATATTAGTACCGAAATTGCGACATTAAAGTTTTCCATGGTAGATCAGTCAGTTTTTTGTGATATGGGGAAATTGCAAATTTATCCTGTACCTAATAAGTGGGGTAAGCAGGGGTGGACGCATTTAGAGGTTAATAAACTAGATAACATGATAATTCAGGATGCATTAACTGCTTCATTTAAGCTGGTAGCACCCAAAAAGATTTCGGATAAATTGTAATTATTATAGATTTAGAAAATCTGAAAGTCAATTTGTTTAAATTTTCAGTTTTTAGACTTAATTTAGTCAAAATTATATATATATCTATTTTAGTTTAAAAAATAACACCTATGAAAGTCTTTAAAATTGTAATTGCTATTATACTCGGTTTAGTTGGGATTGCTTTGATAATACCTTTATTTGTAAGCAATGATTTTCAGGTAGAAAGAAAAATTCTTGTGGATGTGGACAAACAGACAGCTCATACATACATGGGTGATTTATCTAATTATGACAAATGGAGTCCCTGGACCGGCATTGACCCTGATATGCATGTAGAAGTAACGGGTCGACCCGGACAAGTTGGTAATATGTATAAGTGGAAAGGCAACGAAGAAGTGGGAGAGGGGAGCATGAGAATTGAAGAAGTTAGTCCGGATAAAATTTCCATTCATCTGCATTTTTTAACACCTATGGAATCAGAAAATAAAACATATTTTCATTTCAATACAATTGGCGAACAAACAGAAATTACCTGGTCAATGGAAGGAAGGATTTCATATCCCTGGAATATGATGCTTTTGTTTAATTTTGATGAAATGATAGGCTCTTACTATCAAAAAGGTTTAGAAAATCTTAAACCTATCTTAGAAGGATTGGATGAACAAGAATTTGTCATTGAGGAAATCAACATGCCTGAAAAAACATATATAGGAAAAAGAGCAAAGATAAAAATCCATGAGATGCCTGAGTTTTATGGAGAGCATATGCCTGGTACATATACAACTGCAATTGATTATGATCTTCAGATTGCCGGATTTCCCTCCGGTTTGTATTTTTCCTGGGATGAAGAAAATCGTGAAACAGATATGGCGGTAGCTATTCCGGTATTAGACGAAGACCCGTTGGTTGAAGGTTATGAAAAGTGGAAATTGGGTGGAAATGCTTTAAAGTTGGCCTTTTATGGAGACTATGAAAAGCTTGGTGAAGCCCATGAAGCCATGTATGAATATCTTTCAAAAAATCAATTAGAAGCAAAAAGTCCTTCCATTCAGGAATACGCTATTGGACCGGCAGAAGAGCCTGACACTTCTAAGTGGCTGACAAATATTTACTATTTGATTGATTAGAGTGAAACCAAAAGCTATAGATAATGAACTGTATGCAAAGTATAAATTTTGATATTTTTTACTTAGATTAAAACAAAGCACTTTTTACAGCTCAATCCATTGCAGTCTGCTTTAGCTGACTGTAATGGAGAGGTAGATTGTTGGCTTTAGCCACTTTCTGAGTTTTTATTCAAAACTGATTTTCTAAATTGCGCTTTGTTATTTGAAACTTCTTTTCATCAAAACTTCTGTAATTGAGGAAATTTTGATAGTTTTAGATATTTAATGAAAAATAACTTTATACTTCTATGGAGGCAATCTATATCCTTTACGCAATCCCTTTTTTCTTTATTTTGATTGGTTTGGAGTATTGGTATGCTAAGAAAAAGAAAAAAAACTGGTACCGATTTAATGATGCAATTACAAATTTAAATATAGGTATTGGGAATCAAGCTTTTAACTTGTTTTTTAAGTTTATTTTATTTGGGGCATATTACTATATCTTTCAAAATTATGCCTTTTTTGAAATCAATGCCGGTATTATGTCATTCTTTTTAGCATTATTAATCTTTGATTTCTTTTTCTACTGGGCGCACCGCTGGAGTCATGAAGTAAACTTCTTTTGGGGGGCACATGCCGTTCATCACCAAAGTGAAGAGTATAACCTTTCTGTTGCCTTACGTCAATCCTGGTTTCACAATATCATTAGTTTTATTATCTTTTTACCTATCCCTTTTTTAGGCATTAACCCTCTGATATTTTTTGCAGCAGCCGGTTTTAATACGCTTTATCAATTTTGGATTCACACAAAAGCAATTAAAAAAATGCCCGATTGGTTTGAATTTATTTTCAACACTCCATCACATCATCGGGTACACCATGCAATTAATCCAAAGTATATTGACAAGAATCACGGTGGGATGTTTATCTTTTGGGACAGAATCTTTGGCACTTTTAAAGAGGAAGAAGAAGAACCGGTTTATGGTATTACAGAGCAACTGAAAAGCTGGAATCCTGCATGGGCAAATGTGCATTATTATATTGAAATGATAAAAATTGCGTTTAAAACGCCTAAATGGAAAGATAAGTTAAAATTGATTTTTGCCCGTCCCGGTTGGTTACCTGATGAGCTGGGCGGTTATCAGGCTCCAAAGGAAGTAGACGAAAAGCAATTTAAAAAATATGATACCAATGCTCCCTTTGGATTAAACATGTATATTCTCTTTCAGTTTGTATTGATAACAGCTGGTTTGGCTTTGTTTATCTACCACTTTGATGCGATTAGCACCTTCTATAAAGTTGTGTTTTTTGCTATTTTAATTCTCTCTACTACAATTTGCGGAGCTATTTTTGAATCAAAGAAATGGTCACTGGCAGCAGAATATCTTCGGCTTGGACTGATAGTAATTAGTTTAAACAGTTTTTACTATTACTGGTATATAGACTGGTTTGCAATAACTCTGGGAGCCTCATTAGCCGCTTTTGCAGTTTTCTTTGTATGGATAACCTTTTCCTGGAGTAAGCTCAAAGAGTTTAATACTACTTCCCCCGGGCTTTAATAAAGTATTCTTTTTAAATTCGGCTGAACTTCTACTCAAAAAACTAGAATAAAAAGCTAAGTTTATAACATTTTAATTCAAAATGCTGATTGTTAATTTGTATATTTAACAGATATGTATTTGTGCGTATACAATGTAATTTTCTTAGTAAAACAATACTCATGCAAAAAACAGATTTCAGTAAACTACGGGCTATGTATATCAATTGCACCCTGAAGAAAAGTCCGGAAACTAGCCATACTCAAGGTTTAATGGATGTATCAATTCAGATAATGAAGAATGAAGGGGTGACTGTAGAGTTCGTTCGCTTTGCGGATCAACAAATTGCATCCGGTATATATCCGGATATGACAAAACATGGCTGGGATGTGGATGAGTGGCCGGGTTTGTTTAAAAAAATAATTGCAGCCGATATTTTGATTATTGGAACCCCAATATGGCTGGGCGAAAAATCATCAATGGCACAAAAGCTTATTGAAAGGCTTTATAGCATGAGTGGCGAGCAGAATGAAAAAGGACAGTATCTGTATTATGGTAAAGTCGGAGGTTGTGTAATAACAGGTAATGAAGACGGAGTGAAGCATTGTGCAATGGGGATTTTATATGCCCTGCAACATATAGGCTACTCTGTGCCACCACAGGCAGATTGTGGTTGGATTGGTGAAGTCGGTCCCGGACCCAGCTATTTAGATAAGGAATCGAAGGCTGCCAAAAATGAGTTCACAAACAGAAATGTAACATTTATGACATACAATCTAATGCACCTGGCTAAAATATTGAAAGAAAATGGTGGTTATCCGGCATATGGTAACTCAGCCAAGGAATGGGAAGCGGGTAAAAGATGGAATTTTGAAAATCCTGAGTATAGATAAGGAAAAGAAGCTTTAAAGCTTGTATTTAATGAAAAACTTCCAATTCTTCATTATTCATTCATGAAGTATCAGTTATTTTTTTTGATTTTACATAAAATTAAAAAACGTTAATCAAAAAAAGTACATCCAATTTGATAAATAGTAAATAAATCGTATAATTGCTTAATAAAATACCTAATTTATTGTAAGTTAAATAAAAGTAAAGTTTAAATTCGCTGTTTTAGGTAAATGTCTATCTTAAAACCTCATTAAAATATACCTATGAGAATCTGTTTCCTAAGCTTTTTGTTGTTTTTTATAGCCTATGATCCAGTCTTCGCTTAAAGTACACTACCTAAAGCTGAGGCCGATTCTCTTTGGGCTGTTTGGAGTGACCCGTCACAAGCTGATACCAATCGATTAAATGCTATTCATGCGTTCGCATACAATGGCTATCTGTTTAGTCAACCCGACTCCGCCTATTATTATACCCAATTAGAATATGATTTTGCTAAAAGTAAGGGCTTAAAAAAGTATATAGCTGTTGCCTTAACTACAAAAGGGACTTCTTTTGAACTAAGAAGCAATTACCCATTAGCTTTAGGCTATTACAAAAGGAGTTTAGATATCAATGAAGAAATTGGGCATAAATCGGGTGTTGCCGGTGTACTCAGTAATATGGCAATTGTCTATGCAAATCAGGGCGACTACCATCAAGCCCTAACCTATTTCCAACGCGCTTTAAAAATCAATGAAGAATTGTTTCAAGAGGACGGACTGGATGAAAGTAAAGGCAGAATTGCAAGAGTCCTCAATAATATCGGAAATATCTACGGCACCCAGGGAAATTACGCCCAGGCCCTGAATCATTTCCTGCGTAGTTTGAGCATCAATGAAGAATTAGGAAATAAACGAAGTATAGGGCTTACTCTTAGTAACATTGGGCTAATTTACAATTCCCAGGGCGACAACCTCAAAGCTTTAGAATATTATCAGCGAAGCATGAAGATATATGAAGGACTTGAAGAAGATAGGCTTGTTGCATTAGTTTTAACAAACATTAGTAATATAAATTTAGAAAATGGAGAAAACCAGGAGGCCTTGCAAAATTTTAGGCGTACTTTGAAAATCTATGAAGAAATTGGAGACAAAAGTGGAATAGCACGATCTTTTGAAGGTATTGGAGTTACCTACGAAAATAAAGGTGATTTTACTCAGGCTATGAATTATTATCAACGTAGTTTGAATATGTATGAACAAATTGGTGCAAGAGGTAATGTCGCTTTTGTTCAAACTTTAATCGGAGATTTTTATAACATTCAAAAAAATTACAATATTGCCCTGGAATGGTGTGAAAAAAGTTTAAAAATTGCAGATGAAATTGGCGATATTGATATCCAAGTATCGGCCAATGTATGTTTGTATAATGCCTACAAGTCTTTGGGTGTTTTTGATAAAGCCCTGGAGTTCTACGAACAGATGATTATATTGCGTGACAGTATTAAAAATGAAGATAATACCAGGGAACTTACCCAACTATCCATGCAATATGAATTTGATAAAAGAGAAGCCGCTACTATTGCCGAACAGGAAAAAAGGGATGCTATTGCTTTGCAGGAATTGCAACGCCAAAAACTTGTTCGAAACGGGTTCATGGGTGGTTTTGCCGTGGTATTGTTGTTTGCCGGTATCGTCTTTACACAACGTAATCGCATCAGCCGTGAGAAGGCTCGCAGCGAAGAGCTACTCCTGAATATTTTACCAGAAGAGACCGCACAGGAATTAAAGCTGAAAGGCCATTCAGATGCGCAACTTATAGATCATGTAACGGTGTTATTTACCGATTTCAAAGGCTTTACGGCTATGAGTGAAAAAGTCAGTCCTAAAGAATTGGTAAAAGATTTGCACCTATGTTTTTCTGCTTTTGATGAGGTGATGGAAAAATACGGTATCGAAAAAATTAAAACAATAGGGGATGCCTACATGGCAGCCGGTGGACTGCCCACACCCAATACCACCCATGCAAAAGATGTGGCCAAAGCAGCATTGGAAATGGCTCAAATAGTAGAAAAAGGTAAAGTCAAAAAACTTACTGAAGGACTACCATTTTTTGAAGTCAGAATCGGCATACATACCGGACCTGTTGTGGCAGGCATAGTGGGCATCAAGAAATTCCAATACGATATTTGGGGAGATACCGTCAATGTAGCAAGCAGAATGGAATCTTCCGGTGAAGTGGGCAAAGTGA
>REEL01000059.1 GCA_007695095.1 Chitinophagaceae bacterium
AGTCTTTCTTCAGGGCAGTATTACTTTCAGATAAGGCATTTGAATGAAAACTATACGATTAAGTTTCAAGTTTCTTCGAAGTAACACTTTGTAGATAGAAATTGAATTTATCTTATACTAAAAAGCAGAAACTATTATACAACTAATAGTTTCTGCTTTTTTCTTTACTAAGAATTGAATATAACTTTACCTCAACAAGATAAACACCGGCATTTATCTGTTAAGGAAGGCTATTGGGTGTTTTACTTTGGTCTCTTTTATCCCAATAAACTTTGCAATTTCATTGCAACACCTAAGTCCCCGTCTACTTTAAACTTTCCGGACATAAATGCCCCCATAGGATTTAAGTCACCGCTAAGAATTGCCTCAAAGTCTTCCTGAGTGATTTTAATTGTACAATCAGCCTCTTTATTCTCAGTAGTAACCAGATTTTCTCCTTCGGTTCCGTCAATGTGAATTTGCTTATCTCCGAAATCGAATTTAAGGGTATTCTCTAGTGCGTTTGCACTTTTTGCTCTGGTTGAAATCGCCTCTAAAATTTTGTCAAATGCCATACTTGTTTGTTTTTGATTATTAGAATTATGTAAATTAGTTTCTTCCGTTTTACTTTTTTTATATTTTATCGAAAGCCCGCTGTCTTTATATTGCTTTTCATCAATTATCATCTTTGCCAGTATTTCTCTCATAATCTCTGAAGAACCTCCACCAATGGTTAAAATTCTGCTGTCACGGTACATTCTGGCCATTTTATATTCTTCCATATAGCCGTATCCTCCTAAAAATTGCAAACATTCATAAGCAACTTTGTTTGATAATTCAGTACACAATAGTTTTGATATAGAACTTTCTTTAACGGCATATTTACCGTCATTAAACATCCGGCAACAATGATAATTATAAAATTTCAAACTTTCGACTTCTGCTACCAACTGAACTAAATTATGGCGCAAAACCTGAAAGCGATTTATTTTTCTGCCGAAAGCCTCTCTTTCATTCATATATTTCATCGAGTATTCAATAGATGCCTCACTTGCTGCAATAGCACCCACGGAACCCATAAGCCTTTCTAATTGCAAACCTCCCATAAGATAGACGAAGCCCTGCCCTTCTTCTCCAATTAAATTTTCAGCCGGAACTTTTACATTATCAAACCATAACTCAGCTGTATCTGATGCATGCCAACCGAGTTTTTTTAATTTTTTCGCAGAAACTCCTTCTGCTTCCCGGTCAATCACTATTAAACTAAACCCGTTAAAGCCTGCTTCTGTATCAGTTTTTACTACCGTGACTATGTAATCTCCATAAACACCATTGGTAATAAAGGTTTTTTGGCCGTTTACTATATAGAAATCTCCCTCTTTCTTAGCTGTTGTTCTAATGTTTGCTACATCAGAACCGGCGATTGGCTCTGTGATACCAATAGCAGAAACCATTTCACCGGCAATGGTAGGTTTTAGATATTTTTCTTTTAAAAAATCAGACCCGTGTTTAAAAATATAGGGCGCACTCATAAACTGAATTACGGTTGCGGCGGCAGCAAAACCTCCCGAAAAAAGCTTTGAAACTTCTTCACAAAATACGACCGAGTAAAAAAAGTCAACATCACTTCCTCCCAATTCTTCCGGAAAATTCAGGCCCATATAACCCATCTCCCCAAATTTTTTCCAAATTGATTTAGGAATACGTTCATTAGCTTCCCACTCATCTATATGCGGTTCTACTTCTTTTTTTAAAAAATCTTTTAGCCCCTGCCTGAACATTTCGTGTTCTTCTGAAAAATAATACGCGCTCATAGTTTATTTTTTATAAAAAATTATTCTTTTATCTGCTTTATCCCAGCTCTCAAAATTATCTTGATAATGCTTATTGATAGCATTCCTCTTGATTTTCATAGTTGGTGTCAGCAATCCATTATCAACAGACCACTCATCATCTAAAACAATCATTTTACTAATATGCAGATACTTAGGATTTTTTTCATTTATGGTGTCGATGGTTTTATTTAGATTTTCTTCCAGTTGTTCCTGATCTACTTCTTTCCCCATTTCTGAAAGCAGGACTAAAGCTAAAGGCTGATCAAGCCCTAAACCGGAAACGCAAATCTGTTCAATGTATGTATTTTCCGCTAATGCCCATTCCAAAGGACCGGGAGTTACAAATTTCCCTTTTGAGGTTTTAAAAGTGTCACTTACTCTGCCTGTTAATTTCACATATCCATCTGCAGTTACCTCACCCTGATCGCCGGTTTTTAGCCAGCCGGCAACTAAGGTGTTAGCTGTATTTTCTTCATCTTTATAGTAACCGGTCATCAGCCAGGGAGCTTTCATCAAAATCTGCCCGTCTTCATCGGTTTTAATATCTACTCCCGTCAAAGCTTTACCCACATAATCTGCTTTATCTATTCCTCTCGGCATTGCACAGCAGCCACCGGCATTTTCTGTCATTCCGTAAATCTCTCTGAGATCAACCCCAATTTTTTTATACCAGTTTTTTAAAGATTGCGGTGTCGGAGCCGCTCCGGTAAGTATCACATGAGCTCTGCTTAATCCGAATTTCTGTCGCAACTTCTTTTTTAAAATTGAATTTACTATCGGTATTTTCATGAGTAAATCAAACTTCTTTTCTCCTAATTTTTCTAATACCGCCAGTTGAAATTTGGTGTAAATTCTCGGAACAGACATAAAACTCGTAGGCTGAACAGATTCAAGATTAGCTGCAAAACTTTCCAGTGACTCTGCAAAGGAAATCACGCCTCCCGTCAATAAGCACGCAATTTCTACTATCATGCGCTCGGCAATATGATTTAGGGGCAAATAAGAAAAGAAAATATGCTCCTCACCTTTAAAAATGCCAATGCTGTGATTTTTTAACTCCATATCCATCAAAGCTGCCGGAGATTTATAGTTCAACATTACTCCTTTTGGAGAACCGGTTGTCCCGCTTGTAAACAGAATCGTCCATAAGTCATCTATTTCCGGTTTGTGAATCTCCGCTGGGGAATTATTTTCAGTTACAAGCTGATCCCAATCAAAACCTATTTCAACTTTGGCATTCCCCTCATAATGCGGAAAACAGATAACGGTGATATTTGCAGGAACTTCGTCTTTCAATTGTTCCCAAACCGGGGCATCTAATTTTCCGATAAACAAAACGCTTGCTTCACTTCGGTTGATGAGTTCTCTGAATTCTTCTTTTGATAAATTTGGGAAAAATGGAGTTGAAACATAGCCCCCCATACTAATTGCAAGGTCAGCTAAAATCCAATGCATACAGTTTTTAGACAAAACAGCTATTTTACTGCCTTTTTCAATATTCTTAGACTGTAAAGAGGCGGTGATAGCTGAGGCCTGATCGAATGCTTCCTTCCAGCTCGTTTCTTTCCAGCTATCTCCAAAAGGTTGTCTTAAAAATATTTTATCCGGTGTTTTTTCCACCCAATTAAGAAAAAATTGAACATGATTCTCGTAACTCATATTATTAATTCAAGGTTTAAATAAATCCCCCCATAGTCTTTGCCCTCCGTCAATGTAAATAGTTTCTCCTGTAATATATGCTGCTAATGGAGTACATAAATATACTGATAACGAAGCTACTTCTTCAACTTTACCCAGTCGTTTTAAAGGAATAGTCTCAGACAAACCTTCCAGTAATTGTTTAGGATAATTTTGCAGACCGGTAGATTCAATTATCCCCGGAGCAATCGCGTTTAATGTGATATTGTATTTACTCCATTCAACAGCAAGTGTTTTTGTCAAATTATCAACTCCTGCCCTGGCCGCACCCGTATGTGCCATTCCGGCAAAACCTCTGTATATATTTGCAATTATGTTAATGACCCTCCCTTCTTTTTGTGGTATAAAAAAGGTGTTTGCCAATATTTGAGTCATGTAAAAAGTCCCGTTCAAATTATTATTTACTACTGCATTCCAGCCTTTAATAGAAATATCTTTTGCTAAAGAAGGGAATTGACCACCTGCATTATTTACTAAAATATCGAGCTTTTTTTCCTTTGCTTTTATATCATTCGCCAGCGTTTCAATCTGTTCAGGTTGACGGATATCACATAACAGATACCGGCATTTTCCTTTTTTGGAGAGCGTTTCCTCCGCTTTTTGCAATTTTTCTTCCTTTCTGCCACTGATAATTACTTCAGCACCGGCTTCTATTAATGATTCTGCTATCGAAAAACCTATTCCGCTACCTCCACCTGAAATCAATGCAACTTTACCTTTTAAAATATCTTTTTTAAACATGGACTCAGGATTTACTAATATTTAATAATTTTCTGGTTTCCTCAATAGTTGCCGGTTCACGTCCTAACATTCGAACCAAACCGGCAGCAGATTCAACTAACTTTCCGTTTGAGGTTGCCATTTCTCCGGAAGGTAAGTAAAAATTATCCTCCAAACCTACTCTGATATGGCCGTCAATAGTGATAGCTGCAGCTATTAATTGCCACTGTTTTCTGCCGATTCCAATTACCTGCCAATGAGCCCCTTCCGGTACACTTGCTGCCTGATGCAATAGGTTTTGAGTTGATATAGGCATTCCCCCTAAAACGCCCATCACAAAACTAAAAACATAAGGCTTGGGTATCAATTCCATGTCAATCAGCGGGGCAGAATTATGAATATGCCCGTTATCAAAGACTTCCATTTCAGGAATGGTGCCAACAGATTTCATTTTTTCAAGAAAAAAACGAATATCACTAAAGGAATTTTGAAATACAAAATCGTGATAAAAAGACTTTTGCTTTTTGGAATAAATAGCATAATTCATAGACCCCATATTCAGGGCTGCCATTTCCGGCTTTAAAGCCAATACGTGTTGAATACGCTCCTCTTTTGAAATTCCAATTGCTCCCGTTGAATAGTTAATAATCACTTCCGGACACCTTTTTCGAACCTCCTCCCCAATTTTTCTATATGTTTCAACATCATAAGCCGGCATACCATTGTCTTGTCTGGCATGTATATGCAAAATGCTGGCACCGGCATCTACCGCTCTTTTACCTTCTTCTGCAATTTCTTCCGGAGTGTACGGAATATAAGGACATTGACTGCGATTGGCCAATACTCCGGTTAAAGCTGCTGTAATTACTATTTTTTTCATTTTTCAGTTTTATTTAAAGGGGTTATTCGTAGCATTTCCTTTCCGGCATCTACCTGTTCGCCGGGTTTTACGTTTACCTCATCAACAATGCCATCTATATGCGCATAAAGGTTTTGTTCCATTTTCATTGAACTGAAAATGAGTAAAAGTTGTCCTTTTTTTATTTTTTCTCCTTTGGAAACATTCACTTTGACTACTGTCGCCGGCATCCCGGCAGTGTAAGCGCCCTCCGATTCAGATTTTTGAACATCGGGAAAGCGCTCTCCTTTTATCACACAAATTTGTGGAAATTCTGCAAAGTGCAGAAAAAATTCATCTTTTTCTTCAACCAAAGTGTATGAATAAGCGATACCGTCAACTATGACTTTAGAGGAACTTTTAGATAATTCCGCCTGATAACAATCCTTTCCGATTCCTATCTCATATAAATCTTTCTTTTTGATGCTGACAGAATGTTCTTCTCCATCAATCGTAAATTGGAATGATGTTGGCTTATAAAAGTTGTTTCTCCAGGAAAACGGCAATTCTTTAAGTAGCTGCCTTTTGCGGAGCGTTTCTTCAGCTGATTTCAATGAAACGGTAATTAAAGCCAAAGCGGTAGTTTCTTTAGATGCTTTTACTTTTTCCTTTATGTCATAACTATCCAAAAACTTAGTATTATACTCCCCGGCCTGAAATTGCGAATCTTCAAGTAATTTTATCAATAAAAGCTGATTCGTTTTTATTCCCAAACATTTGGTTTGTTTTAGGCTGTAAATCATGGTGTTTATAGCTTCCATTCGGGTATTACCTTTTGCTATTATTTTGCACAAAAGCGGATCGTAGAAAGGAGAAATTTGCTCCCCGGATTTCACCCCTGCATCATAGCGAATATTTTCATTTTCCGCCTGTGTCCAAAGTGAAATTTTACCCGGTGACGGCATGAAATTATTTAAAGGGTCTTCCGCATAAATACGGCATTCAATTGCATAGCCTTTTTGCTGCAATTCTTCTTGCTTTACTTTAATTTCATCGCCCTGGGCAATCCGAATTTGCCATTCAATCAAATCAATATCTGTTATAGCTTCTGTCACCGGATGTTCGACCTGAAGACGGGTATTTACTTCTAAAAAATAAAACTCTCCCTGACTGTAAACAAACTCTACCGTTCCGGCATTATCGTATTTCAAAGCCTTGGCCAGTTTCAATGCCGCTGAACACATTTTCTCCCGAACAGTCTCATCTAATACCGGGGAAGGGCTTTCTTCTATTATCTTCTGATACCTCCTTTGTATGGTACACTCTCTTTCAAACAGATGAATAATATTTCCGTGTTTATCACCAAGAATCTGAATTTCTATATGCCGGGCATCTTCGATGTACTTTTCAATGATTAAGGTATCATTTCCAAATGCACTTTTTGATTCACTTTTTGCCTGCAATAAATTATCTTCCAGCTGATGCTTATCTCTGACTATGCGCATACCTTTCCCGCCTCCACCTGCTGAAGCTTTAATTAATAGGGGAAATCCGATTTTCAATGCTTCCTCCACCAGTGTTTTTATGTCTTGATTTTTTCCGTTATATCCGGGAATTACAGGCACTTTTTCTCTTTCAGCTATTTCCTTGGCTAATTTTTTAGATCCCATTTTCTCGATAGAGTTGGTATTTGGGCCTATAAAAATAAAACCGGCATCTTCTGTTTTTTTAGCAAATTCAGCATTTTCAGATAAAAAACCATAACCGGGATGAATGGCATCTGCCTTCGTTTTTCGAGCAGCTGCAATGATTTTATCCATATCTAAATAGGATTTTGATGCTTCACTTTCTCCTAAATAGACCGCCAAATCAGCTTTTTCAACATGCAATGCATCTCTGTCAGCATCAGAAAAAACGGCTACAGTCTCTATCCCCATTTTTTGACAGCTTTTAAAAATGCGACAGGCTATTTCTCCTCTGTTGGCTACTAAAATTCGGCTTATTTTTTTTGTCATAGTTCAGTTGGCTGATTTACATTCTAAAAACACCATATTTATTATCACTGCTTATCTTTTTATTATTTACTACTGCCAGACAAAACCCCAAATAATTTCGGGTTTCTGAGGGTTCAATTATTCCGTCATCCCACAATTGAGATGAGGCATACCAAGCATCAGACTGTTTATCCACTTCACTCATCAGATGTTTTCGCAATACAGATGCTTGTTTTTCATCAAACTCCAAACCGGCCCGCTCAGCGGCTTGCTTTTGAATAATTTCCATTACTCCGGTCAGCTGTTCCGAGCCCATTACGGCTATTTTTGAGTTGGGATATGAAAACAAAAACCCGGGTTGATAAGCTCTTCCGGACATTGCATAATTACCGGCACCAAAGGAAGCTCCCATGATAATGGTGATAGCCGGGACTTCGCTATTCGACACAGCATTTATTAGTTTGGCGCCATTTTTAATAATTCCTCCCTCTTCATAATTTTTTCCGACCATAAAACCGGTGATATTCTGAAGAAAAATTATAGGGTTATTATTTCTGTTACATAGCTGTATAAAATGTGCTCCTTTATTGGCTGCTTCAGAAAACAAAACACCGTTATTAGCTATTATTCCCACTTTATATCCATGAATTTCGCCCCAACCACAAACGAGAGTGGGTCCATAATCTGCTTTAAACTCAGAAAATGCTGAATTATCGAGTGTTCTGGCTAAAACCTCCCGCATGTCAAAGGACTTTTTTATATCTTCCGAAACAATACCATTAATTTCACGGCTATCATACAAAGGCGGTAAGGGATTCACTTCCGGAGCTACGTTCGTATTCGGTGGTTTTAAAAATTCTATAATTTCTCTGGCAATTCTGATAGCATCCCTTTCATTTTCTGCCAGATAATCACTCACTCCGGATTTTGTGCTATGCATAAGTCCACCACCTAAAGATTCGTCATCTACCACTTCATTCGTCGCCATTTTTACCAAAGGGGGACCTGCCAAAAAAACTTTTGCCTTATCTTTTACCATAATGGTGTAATCACTCATGCCAGGCACATAGGCACCACCGGCGGTACTGCTTCCAAAAACAATGGATATGCTTGGAATACCTGCTTTTGAACGCCTGCTTATGTCCCTGAAAATTGCCCCGCCATAGTTGAAAATCTTTGCCTGTTCCTGCAAATCTGCACCGGCTGACTCAACCAGATTAATCACCGGCAACTCATTTTCAAAAGCAATTTCACCAAGACGCAAACTTTTGTTTAAAGTGGCTAAATTTATAGCTCCGCCCTTATTTGTTCCAACATTGGAAATAATCATACAAAGTCGGTTGTGAATCAAACCAATGCCTCCAACCGTAGTATTTCCACCGTCATTAGTGCTTTCTTTTATCCCGGCAAAAGGCAGCAACTCCATAAAAGGAGAGCCTTCGTCCAGACATAAATCTATTCTGTCTCTAGCTAATAACTTTTCTGCTTTAACCGCTTTTTCTAAATGCCTCTCTTTCCCCTGAAATAAAGATTTCTCCTTAAAGTCATTTAACCTTTCCACTAATGAATTCATCTTTTCCTTATTGGAAAGATACTCAGCACTATTTGTATTTATCTTAGTTTTCAGAGTTTTCATTGAATTAGTTTAATAGTTTTCAGGTTCAATGGAATTTTTTCTTTACCCTTTGACGTCAGGTATGGCAAAATCAGTTGCCACATAGTTTCAACGGCCTCCTCGGGTTTTATCGTTTTCTTTCCTCTTATAGAACCTGCCTGTATCCAAAATTGTAAAGTAAACCAAACCATCTCTGATAATTTTTTATATAGATTTTTATTGGTTGTTTCTATCAGGTGACCGGTATATGCAGCATGATTCAAGAGCATGTTTACATACTGTATATGTCTTTCAATATATTGCCTGTGCAGCTTTCCGAGCTTTGAGTTCTCGCGGATAATATCCAGCGTATCAAGATAAAAAAAACGATATCTGATTGAAAGCCTCACTATTGCCAATGCCTGCAAGTTAATGTTTTCAAAAGAAGGATGCTGTTCTACCGCATTGAGCAATTCGTTTCGTTCTTTTTCCATCTTTTCAAATATCGCATCAATTATATAATTTTTGTTTTTATAATGATAAGATAGATTTCCACTGCTAATCCCAATATAATCAGCTATGTCTCTTAAACTCACAGCAGAAATACCTTTTTGATTAAAAAGCAAAACAGAAGCATCAATTATTCTTTCTTTGGTATTTTTCATTTTAGAGCATTCGCTCTACAATATTAGAACATTTGTTCTAAATAAACAAATAAATTATATTTTTAAACATTCTTTGGAGGAATCAGCGACATTGCGTATTCGCTTAAGGCGGTAATAGTAAGGCTGGGATTTACTCCCAGGTTGCATGGAATAATTGAGCCGTCTAAAACATACATATTTTTATAGTTAAAGACTTCGAATTTATTATTGACAACTCCTTCCAAAGCGCTTTCTCCCATTGGACATCCGCCCATTATGTGGGCAGTTGTAGAGGTATTTAAAACTATTTCATTCAATGCATTAGCCGGAACACCATTTGCTTTGCGGGCATAATTATACATGACCTCCTGACCTTTTGGAATATATGCCGGTACTTTGTGTTTGCCTTTATTTTTCATGTGCATCCCTTTAAAGTTACTGTAGATCATCTTCATAGAATTTTCGCTTGATTGCATGACCAGTAAAATAATGGTTTTCCCGGCCCAGTTTCTCCCAAACAAAGCTTTTAGAAAAGTAAAAGGATGGGTGATAATGTTAAACATCATCTTAATCGTCCGCACAAGCGAATTTCCGGGACCTGCTGCCAAAGTAGATAAAAGCTTCATGGCTCCGGAGCCATCCGGAAATTTCACTACTTCCACATGGGTATCGTCGTCGGCATTAAAAACACTTGAAATAGCGATTCCGTGGTTTACCTTTTCGGGTATATTCGTCACTCCGCAAATACTCTCTGAATTTGTAAGCAGGTTTTCTCCTAATTTTTCGGATATATCGGGTAATGTTTTAAACTTTTGTTTTTGTTTAAAAAGCAATTTCAAAGTTCCTAAAACTCCTGCGCTAACAATCAAGCCTTTAGATTTAAAAATCTTTGTTTTTGAGAAAAAGGAAGTACTGCTTTTTGTATGAATAACATACTCATTGTTTAAAAACTCAATTTTAACAACTTCTGTTTCCGCAAAAATTTGAGCTCCATTTTTTTGTGCAAAGAAAAGGTAGTTTTTATCGAGGGTATTTTTTGCATTATACCGGCAACCCACCATACAGGCTGCGCATTCTTTGCAAGGGGATCTCAGTGGACCTTCCCCGCCGAAATAAGGATCTTTTTCCTCCTTATCATCAGAAAAGTAAACCCCTACATCCACACTTTTGAAAGTTTCTTCCCTACCCATATCAACGGCAACTTCCCTTAGAAGCTCATCTGCTTTATAAAAACGGGGATTTTGAGTTGCTCCCAACATAAACTTCGCCTTTTCATAAAAGGGAGGTAAAATTTCCTGCCAATCATTAAGGTGTTTCCACTTTGGGTTTTTATAGAAATTATTTTCCGGCTGCATTAAAGTGTTGGCATACACAAGACTTCCTCCGCCCACCCCGACGCCACTTAAAATAAAAGCCTCTTTAAACAAAGAAAGTTTTTGAAAGCCAAAAAAACGAATACGCGGAAACCAAAAATACTTCGGCAAATTCCAATTGGACTTAGGAAAGTCTTCACTTTTAAAAGCTTTCCCTTTTTCCAAAACAGCAACCGAATATCCTTTTTCTGACAATCGCATAGCAGAAACACTCCCGCCAAAACCGGAACCAATAATTATATAATCGTAAACCTTTGACATTTTTTAAGTTATAGAAAAGACAAAATATAAAAAAATTGGTTAATGGACATAAAAGGGTAAATATCCACTAAATTTAAACAAAAAGGTTTAGCATTTAAAAATATCCTGTAACAAGCAAATTCAAAATATTAAATACTTTTAAGATGATTTGTGAGAAAAAACTATGTTTGATGTGTAATAATTCTGAACAAAGGATAGAAAAGTTTTAGAAGTTCATTGGATTTGCTGATTTTTGGTAGGGAAATAAATGAGTGGCAACCAAGCCAAACTGCTACACTAATAGACAAACGACAATGAAAAATAGCAATGAAAAGTCAGTTGAATGACATACCAGCAGAAACTGAAAACAAGAAATTGGAAGAGCTATTTCTTGCCGTTTACTTCAACGACTTAGAAAAAGTTATTGAGTTTAAAAATCAATATCCCGAACAATATGCTCAAAAGGAAAAATTTCAAATTGATGAAAATACCACTTTTGACTTAACAAACTTGACCTTTTTCAACCAGACAATATGGTTTGACGGAGATTGGATTGACGATATAAAGCCATTAGTTGAAAAGCACAGACAGAGGACAGAAAATATGTTAGACTTTTGGCGTGCTGAATTAGGACGCCAAGAAATTTATAGACAAATTGAGTATAATTACTATTGCGATTTTTTTTATTGCTATGACCTAAACGATCCGGAAAATAATGAAGTAGTAATATTAGACCCAATAACATATTTCACAGAAAGAGGGTTTCGAGAAATTGACTTAAGACTATATAAAAGTGTTGAATGTTTTGATTTTGTTGAAGTAGAGAAATTATTAAAACAAGGTGCAAAAACAAACATTCATTTTTATGAAGACGGAGACAGCAGTGTTATTTCACTTATTTCCGGTGAAGTTTCATTTTTAGCGAGTTGCCAAGTTATTCCTGAATTTAAAATATTTGAAACAAAGGGTTACAATCAAAATTTTGACATAGCACAAATGTTTGGTGACATACTCGGTTTGGCTGCATACGAAGAAATGTATCACTTACTGAACAAGTATGGCAAAGAGGAATGAAATGTTTGCTGCCTATAACATACAAGGCTATATATCAAACTAGGAAAAGTGCAAGCCTAAAGGTTTCTGTTTTTTTGTTGCATTTGTCATTAAAGAACAACTTATAACCTTGAAGCCAGCACGGCATTTAGCCCGAAAACGTTGATGGTAACCTTATGAACACGCTACAAAATGTGTAAATATCCCCAAAAACTCTACAGTTTATAATTAGACAAAAATGTTTAATTTTAAACCTTCATTTAACTTGTCGTTTACCACCTTGTAACAAAAACTGCCTTTTTTGCAAGTTTTCTAGAAATGCCTTTGGTAAACGTTCCTTTGATTAATGCATGAGCCGGGTTGTCTCTTAATGGGGCATGCACATTTTCAAGGTTTAATGAATGTGTAAAAGATGCAGTAAGCCCATATAGCTTGTAAACTTTGTAGTCTATAGCAGCTTTTTCATAGGTTGTTAATCTTTTGATGTCAACTGAAAGACCGTCTTCGTCTTTACTAATCGAAAAATTTGAGGATGAGGGTGTGCCATCAGGCTTAATTATAAAGTCCGGAGGAGCATGAATAATCCTTCTTAAAAGCAGGTCATTATCTTTTATTTTTTCAATTTTATTGCTTTGAAATTTAGACATCAAAATAGTTAATTAAATCTGCTAATCCGGATTCAAGGTTTGTTTCTTTTACAACTTCATCCTCTATATCAAAAAGCAGGAGTTCAGTAGTACCATCAGGATTAAAGTACAATTCAGCAGCTTTCTCTCCTTGTTTAAACTCAATCATGATTTCTCCGTTTACACCGGGAGCAATGAAGTATAAAGGAAGAGAAAGGCGATCATATTCAATTAGAAAATTCTTAGAAGCAGATATAGATTCTTTTGCAGGGGATTTAGCCCCATAACTGTTCCAGTTATCATTTAAGTTTGAAATGTCGGTCAATTTATGCAACATACTTAAAACCTTTTTAGACAAAGGCCAATTTTCCGGAAACACAGTGCTATTTGAAAAAACATTTAAAGTTTTCTCACTTACTATCCGGATAGAATTTTGGGAAGGCCCATAAATTTCTGCCGGTTTATTTACTAAAGCTTTCATAAAAATCTTTTTTACATATTCTTTTAAATATATCAGACGTGCATTCATGTGCTGAATTCAGCCAATGTAATAATGCTTTTTCATCCATATTGTTTTTTACCTTTACGGAAGTTTGCCAGGTTAGAATGTCTTCATTTTTGTTATTTTTTCCATTTGAAATAGTTAAATTCAACAAACCTTTTTCTTTCAAATCAAATGACTGGTCGAAATTTAGTTTTACAAGTTCTCCCATTGAATCAAAATGATTTTCAAAACTAAAATTCAAATGCTTTAGAATAAAATCTCTCCAGTTAGTAAACCCATAATCTTTAACTCTTACAACATCAATATAACGTAAAGATGCAGAAATAAAGTTTATTTCCTGATATGCATCTGAAAGCTTGCGAAGATTTGTTTTAACAAGAGGGTAATACTTTTTCTCCCATTCATAATCTTTATCCGTATCATTCACTGCAAAAATACCCGGTCCAATTTGTAATACCGGCCATTGGTTTTTGCCTTTCCAAAACTGATACATAGTCTGATATGGCAAAAACTGATGAGGTAAATCTTTTGGATAGAGTTGCACAACTTCAGGAAAATCTTCTTTTATCTTTTCTTGAAATTTGCCTAATGCAAAAGAGAATCTCGAATCCAATACTTTTCCGCCATCAGCACTAGGGTCTAACTCCCAAAAGGCTTCAAAAATCACTTCATGTAAAGGAGCATTGGGTAATTTTTTTACTGCCATATCACAAATTTACATTTTTTTAAATAATAGATGCATGTAGATTTCTTTTTCCCGCAAAGGAAGTGTGTTAATAACGCAGCTTCAGGAATGATAGTTGTTTACTTTAAACTACACTTTCAATCTACTTCAGCCTGAACAATATTTATTTATACAAAAACAGTAATAAACAGGCCAGGTTGTTTGAATAGTGTATTTATTGCCGGATAATTATTCATTTCATTTCTTATTTTTCCTTTCCGGTTCTGGTTTTAAATACTTGCCATGTCAAAACCAACAACCTATTGTCAATAAAGGCAGTATGAACAAATGGAAAACATATAGTTTTGAAACTTTTGATCAAATTTAAGAAATTCACCATTCCCCCATTTCTTAAAGAACTTGTATATTCGTAAAACTAAACGAAGATTAATGATAATAAAATTAAAAGGAAAATTTGCTTTGGTGGGTGGAGGAAGCAAAGGGATTGGACTTGCAACTGCACAAGCTTTAGCTGAGGCCGGAGCATCGGTCACTATTTTAGCGAGAAATTCAGATGATTTAGAAATTGCCTGCAAAAATCTACCGAAAGTTCATGACGGGCAAACACATTTTTGGATAAGTGCTGACAGTTCTGCACCGGACACTTTCATTGAAAAGGTGAAAAACTTTTCGGCAGAGAAAAAAATACATTTTGATATTTTAGTCAATAACACGGGAGGCCCTCCCGGTGGTCCGATAACTGATGCTTCTGCGGAAAGTTTTTTAGAGGCCTACAACAATCATTTAATCTGTAATCATTTACTCGTACAAACTTATCTGGAGGGCATGAAAAAAGCCGCTTACGGACGGATAATTAATATTATTTCTACTTCTGTTAAACAACCTTTGCCAAACTTAGGAGTTTCAAATACTACTCGTGCAGCAGTTGCAGCCTGGGCAAAAACGCTCGCCAACGAAACCGCTATGCACGGAATTACTGTGAATAATGTTTTGCCGGGAGCTACAGAAACCGACAGGCTGACTTCAATTATCCTGAATAAATCAAAAAAAGAAAACAAAACGACCGTACAAGTTGCCGAAGCAATGAAATCCGGCATTCCGATGAAAAGATTTGGAAAAGCTCAGGAAGTTGCTTCACTGGTTTGCTTTCTGGCATCACAACAGGCATCTTACATTACCGGTACAACAACCCCGGTTGATGGAGGCAGAACGAGTTGTTTTTAATAAAAAATAAAATTATGTCAAAAAAATACACGACTGAAAAAGCGCCCAAAGCAGTTGGTTTATATCCTCACGCAAGACAGGTTGGAGATTTTCTGTTTTTAAGCGGGATTGGTCCCAGAGAAGCAGGAACAAATAATATTCCCGGGCTGGAATTGGATGAATCGGGTAATATTATCAAATATGATATTGAAGCAGAATGCCACTCCGTTTTTAAAAATATTAAAACCATATTGGAGGAATCCGGAGCTGACTGGAATAGTTTAGTTGACGTTACTGTTTTTCTTACTAATATGAAAGACGACTTTAAAACTTTTAATAAAGTCTATGCAGAATATTTCAAAGATAATCAGCCATGCAGGACAACTGTTGAAGTGAACGCTTTACCGACTCCAATCGCTATAGAACTGAAATGTATAGCTTATCTGGGAAAAAAGTGATTTTTAACCTTCATTGATTATTTCTTTATTTTCACTTTAGTGACGAGATTGTTAACAATATTTTAACTTAGAGAAAAAGTTAACATGCGCATACTCGTTTATTTATTCATTCCTTTTCTTTTAATACTGACATCTTGTAAAAAAGATCAACAAAAAAGAGAGCTTACTATTGATGTTGAACAGAAATCTATAAATGAGTTTCAGATAATCGGAAGTCACAACAGTTATCGAAAAATGACCTATGAGCCATTATTTGATTTTGTAATGAGCATACAAGAACTATTGCCGGATCAGTTTAATCCTGAGCAATGGGATTATTTTCACTATCCCCTCCAAAAGCAATTGCAAAGTTTTGGCATCCGGAATTTTGAACTGGATATTTTCAATGACCCTCAGGGCGGAAATTTTTACTACAGAAGAGGACTGAGTTTTGTAAATGAAGACGAAGCTTCCGGTATAGACGAGCTGCTCAATCCCGGCTTTAAAATTCTACATCTGCCCGACTTCGATTATGAAACCCATAATTACACATTTAAATCCGCTTTAACAGAAATTAGAGACTGGTCTACATCGAATCCAAATCACTTTCCGATAATCATCATGGTTGAAGCTAAAAACTCCGGCATTTCTGATTACTCTCCATTAGTAGGTATGACTGAAGTTATTCCCTATGATGCTACGTCACCGGAACTTTTAGATGCAGAAGTTAAAGAAGTTTTTGGAGAAAATTTGAATGGAATAATCACTCCGGATAAATTCAGGGGAGACTATGCAAGCATTAATGAAGCTTTAAAGGAAAGGGGCTGGCCTAAACTTGCAGATGCAAGAGGTAAAATTTTGTTTGTGATTCAGGGAAGCAGTCTTAAAAGCTTTTATTTACAGGGTCGGCCAAATCTAGAAGACAGGGCCATGTTTATTTTTGGAGAACCCGGACAAGCACATACAGCCATGGTCATAAGGAACAATCCGGTTTCATCTTATGAAGAAATCAAAGAATTGGTTAAAAAGGGCTACATTGTAAGAACCAGAGCCGATGCCAATACTGATGAGGCGCGAAGTGGCGACACTCATAGACGCGACATTGCCTTTGCGAGCGGAGCTCAAATAATTTCAACAGATTACTATAGAGCTGACCCGAGATCCGACACCAGTGAAAACTGGTCAAACTATGAAGTGTCATTTGATAATGAAGCAGTTGGGCGTTGGAATCCGATGTTTAGCCAAAAAGAGAATACCGACTTTCTCTATATTTATAAGTAGTATTCGATTAGCTGTTTTTTAAAATGTGGTTTTCTACTATTTCAGGATAGTATAGATGTTCAGCACTTTTAACCTTGCTGCTCAAGGAATCTACCGTTTCATCCTTTTCAATTTTTATCTTTTTTTGAAATAAAATTCTGCCCGTATCATATTCTTCATCTACAAGATGGATACTAATTCCGGTTTCTATTTCCAAATTTTCCAAAACTGCTTTGTGAACATGATTTCCATACATGCCTTTGCCTCCGTATGCCGGTAATAATGACGGGTGTATATTTATGATTTTTTTTCGGAATCGATTTATCACATTAAGCGGAATTTTTAACATAAAGCCTGCTAATACTATCCAATCTGTATTATACCTGGCTAAAGTCTCTGTTAACTTATCCTGCTCTATGTCTTTCTTATTGATAATTTCAAAAGGTATACCGGCTGCTTCTGCTTTCCTAATCACATTCGCTCCTGAATTATTACAAATAAGCAGGTTAATTATAATTTTCGGATGATTAGAAAAGTATTTAAACAAAACATTTGCATTAGTACCTTCACCGGATGCAAAAATTGTTATTTTTTGCTTCTTAATTGTTATCATAATTCAAACTCGTCAAGCAGCAATTTTTCAAATAAATCTACTGCGTTATTATTTCCATTTAGCCTGTGCAACTCAATCGTAGAAATGATAAAATTAGTTTTTCCCTGACTGTTAGTTCTTTTGCCAATAATAGTTGAATTACCTGTCCATGGAGAAAAGGTAAAAGTCGGATTATGCCTTGCACTTATATTTGCCGAATAAATAGGACTCGCATTTAAAATAAGATTTATAGGCCTGACAACTGACAAAAAGCTGGTTGACTGCAAAGGCGGATATCCTGAAATAATCGGATTAAAGGTGGTCGTATCAGTTATTGTAAGGGTAGTGTCTGACCCGGGAATAACTAATGACTGTATAGGCGTAAAATCTAAAAATTGAGATTGCTCATCAAAGAGGCTTGAAAAATATAAAATAAGCATCAACTTACCACCTGATTCAAAAAAGGGGTTCGTTGTTCTTTGTGCCAGGGATAAAGAGTTTTGTGCATTATCACCAAACCAGATAATCGTCTCAAAAAAGTCAAAAACCATTGCCTGAGTAGGATTGTCTGATGAAAGTTGAGTGAACGCTCCGGCTGACTGTTCAAATAAATGCAAAGTATCAAAAACATTAATTCCGTTAGCTGTTAAATTGTTTGCATAAAAAGATTCTACCGTTGGATTTTGATTTCCGTATGCATTTACCAATAACACAGAACTGTTTACTCTTTTGATAAACACAGAATCAGAATATACAAAAGAAGACTTAGCCAAAGACTGATCTACAGAGCGAATAATCAATTGATTATAATCATCTAAAATCATTCCCTCTATGTTAGCATTTTCAGCGTTTAGGCTGTTATTCAAAAACACCTGCGCTTCTGAAATTGACTGGTCGGGGCTGGTTGCTCTAAAAATTGCTCCGGACGTCGTTGCCGGCACTATAAAAGGATCGTTCAGTGTATCATTCCAGTAGACTTCTATTTCAAGAAGGTTTTCTTTTCCGTCGGGGTCATCAGCTTCCCAGAAAAAGCGAACAGCCGGAAAAGTCTTGACAGGTCTGTTAACTGCCGGCTGAAACTGAATTACCGGAGGTGAATTTTTAACCGGATAAACAACGGATGCAGGACTGGGATCCCGGGCACCTTCATTATCTACCGCCCTCACGCTAAACCTGAAATCTATAGTATCATTCCCCGGAGGTGGTGCCAAAATAAAAACACTATCTCTTTTTTCTGTAAAGCTCCAGTCGGTAGCAGGCGTCACCACATCATCAAAAGTAAATTCATAACCGACCACATAACCATCCGGATCGTCACCCCACCATCTGATGTGCACTTCTGAGGTCAGGCGTTCATCACCCAACCTGATAATGGTGTCAACCACCGTAAATGTGTTCGGAGGAAGATTTTCATCTTCATCACCATCAAATGAGGTTTTGCAACTTTGAGTAATACCGCTCAAAAGGATAATTAAAACCCCTAATAAAATCAGATTAATATTTTTATTCATTCCGGTTGCAAAGCTAATAATTAGTATCTATAACAATGTTTAGTAATTGTTAAATTCACGATAAAAATACAAAACAATTTTCCAAAAAAATCATCCAGGAGAATCCAAAAGGGCAGATTTTCAACTTTTCAATATTCTTCTGATTATGAAAATAGTATTATTGTAAAAACATTTTTGGAGAGTAGCGCTTAATTTAGCTTAAAAATTATTTTTTCTCTGTCTTTAAAATTATTTTTGCGCCTTGAAAATCTTTTTTAAAAGACTTAATATTTTAAGCTTTAAAAAATAGCTTATATTTGAGTCTTAGTAATTTAAAACTGACTTCTTTTTAACTAAAAAAATACATACAAATGAATTTTGTAGCATCCAGTAACTCCTTGTTAAAACAATTGCAATCAATCAATGGTGTTGTTGCTTCTAATAATTTACTTCCCATACTTGAAGATTTTTTATTTAATTTACAGGACGGGAAACTCCATTTAACAGCAACAGATATAGATACCAGCATGTCAACAGAAATAAATGTTGAATCAAAAAGTAACGGTAAAATTGCTATACCTGCAAAGATGTTACTCGAAATTTTGAAGTCATTACCCGAACAACCCGTTAACTTTAATATAGATGAAGAGAGCTTTTCTGTCGAACTGAAATCTGAATACGGAAAATATAAATTAGCCGGAGAAAATGGAGATGACTTTCCTAAAATACCGGTTGAGGATGATGTTAAAGAAATTGAAATCTCTGCAGAGACTCTATTCAGAGGATTAACTAGCACTCAGTTAGCTGTCAGCGACGATGAATTAAGGCCTGCAATGACAGGAATTTTGTTTCAGATTGATGAAAACGGCCTCACAATGGTAAGTACTGATGCTCATAAATTAGTTCGTTTTAGAAAAACTGATATAAAAACAGATAAGCCTGCTCAATTTATTTTACCTAAAAAAGCGGCTCAACTACTTAGAAACAACCTTACCGGAGAAGACAGTGTTGTAAGGGTAGCTTTCAACAATAAACATGCTTTTTTTACTTTCAAAAGTATGCAAATTATTTGCCGCTTAATCGATGCAAAATTTCCGGATTACAATAGTGTTATACCGGTTGAAAATCCTTTTAAAATGCTGATTGAGAAAAAAGACTTAACCGGGTCATTAAAAAGGGTAATGATATTTTCCAATAAAAGTACAAATCAGGTTTCTCTGAAAATTTCCGGCAACAACTTGAAAATTTCCGGACAAGATATTGAGTTTTACAATGAAGCTCAGGAATCTTTAACTTGTAATTACGAAGGGGAAGATATTGAAATTGGTTTTAATGCAAAATTCCTTTCCGAAATGCTGGGAGTATTAGAAACTGATCAGGTTTCATTTAATTTATCTGCTCCAAACAGGGCGGCCTTACTTTTCCCTGACAAGCAACAGGAAAATGAAGATATTCTTATGCTTATCATGCCTTTAATGATTCGCTCTTAAGAAGTCCAAAACATTTCTTTCACATTGCACTTTTATAACATTCTGTAACTCAGGCATGGCAAGCAACTGAATGCAAACTGCTAAATAATTATTATTTCCATCAAATTATTATTATTTTTGTGATAAAACAAATATATAGTTATGACAGTCGAAAAAAACAAAGTTGTTGCATTAACCTACGAATTAAGTGTAAGTGATGCTGAAGAAACCCCGCAGATGGTTGAAAAAGTTGAAGAAGATAATCCTTTTAAATTTACTGTTGGCGAAGGCAATGTTTTGGAATCTTTTGAAAACAATCTAATGGGAAAAACCCCCGGAGATGAGTTTAAATTTACAATAGAGTCCACAGAAGGATATGGAAATTATGATCCGCAAGCAGTTGCAAAAGTGCCTTTGGAAGTATTTTCTGTAGAAGGTGTTGACAAGAATGAATTATTAAAGGAAGGCAATGTGGTTCCTATGCAGGATAATCAAGGAAATCGTTTGCAAGGAAGAGTAATGGATGTAGGAAACGAAGACGTTACTATGGACTTTAACCATCCTTTAGCCGGTAAAAACCTGCATTTTAAAGGAACTATCGTTGGAGTAGAATAAGCGAATTATTCTTTTAAATATACCCTTTTTATCCTTGGAGATAAAGAAGTTAATACTTCATAAGGTATAGTATGATTTTGGGAAGCCATCTTTAAGATGGCTTCTCTATTTTCAAAAACAATCACTTCGTCACCAACTTCCACATCTTCAACATTTGTAACATCTACCATTGCCATGTCCATACAAATGTTACCAATAGTTGGACAAAACTGATTTTTGATTAAAACCTGCCAGTTGCCATTCCCCAATAATCGGTTAAATCCATCGGCATAACCAATTGCGATAGTCGCTATTTTACTGTCTTTTCTCAAATAATTCTCCCCTGTGTAACCAATTGAACTATCTTTTTTTAAGTTTTTGACCTGCAAAACGGAAGTTTTTAAAGCATGTACATTTTTTAAGTTTTTGTAGTGTAATTCATTGCTGTCAAAACCATATAACCCAATTCCTAAGCGAACCATATCATAGGCCTTTTCAGGATAAAAAGATATACCCGAAGAGTTTAAAATGTGCATTAAAAACGGGTGTGGATAGGTTTTTCGGATATCTGCACACGCATTCTCAAAAACACTTAATTGTGTCCTTGTAAATTCTTTTTTTTCCGGATTGTCAGCTGCCGAGAGATGGCTAAAAACCGATTGAATTTTCAAAAGCTTTTTTTTCTGAATTCTTTTGCTCAATTTTTCTGTTTCCTCAGGCATAAAACCAAGCCGGTGCATTCCGGTATCAATTTTTATATGCACAGGGTATGGAAGTGGAATATCTTCGTATACCAGCATATCTTCCAATTTTTTTTCAAATTCATTGAGAACTTCAAAGCTATACAATTCAGGTTCCAGGCGATAAGCAATGACACTTTCCAAAGCATCATAATCCGGGCTCATAACCATTATCGGCAGTTTTATGTTTTGTTTTTTTAAATTTATCCCCTCATCTGTATATGCTACAGCGAGATAGTGAATTCCCTGCCACTCTAAAAATGAAGAAATCTCTTCTGCTCCACTTCCATATCCCAATGCCTTAACCATCACCATTAATTTTGTATCAGCAGGAACCAGCGTTTGAAAATAATTCAGGTTATGAGCCAAATTATCCAGATTTATTTCTAATCTGGTCCGGTGTACTTGTTTTTGGAAAAAAGAAGTGATTTTTTCAAATTGATATTTGCGGGCTCCTTTTATCAAGACACAGCTATCATTTATTGCATTTGCTTCTGCCGATTGCAAAAAACTTTGTACCTCTTGAAAAACACTTACTTTAAATGGGTACTTTTCGGTATGTTTTTTTAAAAATGTACTCCATTTATCGCCTATTGCAATAAACTTATCAATCTCCTTAGCTTCTAAAACCCTCAGTATTTCTTTATAAACTATCTCCGGTTTTTGACTGTCCTCTGTCAGGTCAGATAGTATCAGAGTGTGTAACTGTTTTTGACGTTGACTTTTAGCATAATCCAGTGCTATCAGCAAAGCCGTTAAATCATTATTGTAACTGTCATCTATCAAAACATTATTGTTCTTGCCCTCCCTAATTTCCAGACGCATTTTTAACTGCGGTAAGGCTGAAAAAAGCTCTTTTAACTTTTTTTCATTCCACAAACCGAGTGTATAGCACACATATAATGTATGTATTGCATTTTCAGCTGAGGCTGCATCACAAAACGGAATTACGACCTCAATTTTATCATCATGGGCCGCAGCAGAAATTTTTAATTGATTATTGGGTATTTTTTTAATCTCAGCAAAATATGCTCCTTTTCTCTGCATAGACCAATCAATAACGCTTCCTCTAAAATTCTTTAGAAAAGGAGTTTCTTCAATTACAGCATAATCACTACAATAAATAAATGTCTCTGATCCTTTAAAAAGCTGCATTTTTTCGGCAGCTTTTTCCTTTAATGATTTAAAGCCGCTATCATGGGCACTTCCAATATTTGTCAAAACACCAATCTTGGGTTTTAGAATATTTTCAAGCTTTTCCATCTCGCCTGTTTGAGATATTCCGGCTTCAAAAATCCCCAAATTATGTGTATTGTTTGTCTTTAAAACAGACAGAGGAACTCCGGTTTGAGAATTGTAGCTTGCCGGACTGCGACTGATTGTATAAAAAGAAGATAAAATAAAGTTCAGCCATTCCTTTACTATCGTTTTTCCATTGCTTCCGGTTATGGCGATTACCGGAAAATTAAACTGTTGTCTATAGTGAGCCGCTATTTTTTGAAGAGAATCAATAATATTTTCAGAACTAAGAAAAACAGCATCGGGATATTCATTTACATCAACTTTTTTCTCAGTAAAAAAAGCTCTTACTCCTTTTTCATACAAAGACTGAATATATCTGTGTCCGTCCTGTCGTTTCCCTTTCCATGCAAAAAATAGAGTGTTTTCCGGATCTGTCAGTTGTCTGCTATCCGTTAAAAAGCTTTGAATCACCCTATTATGACTGTAACCAAAGGTTTTAGCATTAGTAATCTCTGCAATTTCTTTTATCGTAAAATTCTCCAATATTTTTTCATTAGTAATCAAGAAATCCAACCTGCAAACTTTCTCCTAACTGCCTCACCGGATACTTCTTTAATCTATAAAAGCTATCACCTGAACATAGGCTTGTTTTTACATTAAACTTATAAGAATGCAATGGGCAAACTAAAAATCCGGAAGAAGTACAGAATCCTTTATCAAAAGGCCCTCCGGCATGCGGACATTTATTATCTACTGCAAAAAATTCCCCTTTCATTTTGCCAATGCAAAGTTCTTTTCCATGAATATAAACTTTTTTTAGTTCAAATTCTTTCAATTGAGATATAGAAGGATCCTTTATATCGTTCCAAACTACATTTTTCATAGGGTGTTGGGGTTATTTGTAAACAAATTTGAGGGTTTTTGCATTAATTTCTAAATTTTTGCGTTTAGAAAAATGCTACAGATATTAAACGTGTAATCTCTTAAGTTTACATAAATTTGAGAAAAATAAATAAATGATGGTGAATTTTTTACGGAAAAAGGCAACCCTATTGCTTTTTTTAAGTTTTTTCATTTCCACTTCGGTTTTTTCACAAATTTTAGAACCGGTAAAATGGAGCTTTAGCTATGAAAAAACCGGAGAAAATACCTATGACTTAATTTTTACTGCAAATATTGATGAGGGTTGGTATGTCTACTCTCAGTTTGTTGATGATAATGGTCCAATTCCCACTACTTTTGAATTTGATGAAAGCTCAGCCTTTAAACTGATTGGAAATACCAAGGAAAGCGGAGAAATTATCGAAGATGGTTACGACCATTTTTTTGATATGGATTTGAAAAAAATTGGCAAAAAAGGCGTTTTTACACAAAGTATAGAGTCTACCGAAAAAAACTTTACCGTTAACGGCTATCTGGAATTCATGACCTGTGATGACGAGAGGTGCTTGCCTCCTGACATGGTTGACTTTGAGTTTAACGTTAAAGCTGCTTCCGAAACTTCCGATATATCTCTGTCTGGGGCTCCTTCCGAACAGAGTAGCGGGCTGTTAGAGCCTGTTAAGTGGAATTATAAAATCGTTGAAGAGGATGGAGACCTCTTTGTTGTTTTTGAAGCACTGATTGATGAGGGATGGTATGTATACTCAGGCAATGTGCCTGAGGGAGGACCGATTCCAACAACTTTTGAATTTGAAGAAGATGGGGAATTTTCATTAATAGGCGATATAGAAGAATGGGGAGAAAAAACGGAAGAAGGTCTCGACCAGTTCTTCGATATGGAACTTACAAAGTATGCTGTGAGAGCAGTCTTCAGACAACAAATAGATGCTGAAAATAAAGACATTCCTGTCCGTGGTTTTCTTGAGTTTATGACTTGTGATGATACACGCTGTTTGCCGCCTGACTTTATTGAATTTGCAATTAACACCGATGACGACAGTCCAATTCAAACAGACAGATATGGACTAACAGCAGTACAAACACCTGTTGAAGAAAACAGATCAATGTGGGGTATTTTTATAGCCGGATTTATTGGTGGACTAATTGCCCTTTTGACTCCTTGTGTTTTCCCGATGATTCCATTGACGGTTAGCTTTTTCACGAAAAGCAGTACTACAAAAAGAAAAGGGGTTGCTAATGCTTCTCTTTATGCCGTATTCATCATAGTGATTTATGTTGTATTGGGATATTTGGTAACGGTAATTTTAGGAGCAGATGCACTGAATAGAATGGCAACAAGTGCCTTTTTTAACATGCTTTTCTTTGCTGTCTTTGTCATTTTTGCAATTTCCTTTTTTGGATATTTTGAAATATCCCTTCCCACTTCGTTAGTTAATAAAGTAGACAGTGCCTCAGATGTAGGAGGAATCGTAGGTAACTTCTTCATGGCATTTACCCTGGTTTTAGTGAGCTTTTCCTGTACAGGACCAATCGTGGGAACATTACTTGTTCAGGCTGCTGTTGGTGGCAATGTGTTGGGCCCGGTTGTGGGAATGGCAGGCTTTGCCGTCGCGTTGGCACTTCCTTTCGGACTTTTTGCGGCATTTCCGGGTTGGTTAAACAGTTTACCGAAATCCGGAGGTTGGTTAAATACCATTAAAGTATCTTTAGGATTTTTAGAGCTGGCCTTAGCCCTTAAATTTTTATCAAACGTAGATTTAGTCTATAATTTTGGCTTGATAAAAAGAGAAACCTTTATCGCAATCTGGATTATCATTTTTCTTGCCTGGGCGATTTACTTACTAGGGAAAATAAAATTTCCGGGTGACAGCCCTAATGTAAAAATCTCAAAAACCCGATGGGCCTTTGTCATTTTAATTTTTGCTTTTATTGCTTATTTAATTCCTGGATTCAGAGGTGCTCCCTTATCATTATTAAGCGGTTTTCCTCCGCCAACTTTCTATTCAATCTTTGAAACAGAGAATAATTGTCCGCATGGGATACCTTGTTTTCATGAATTAGAGGAAGGCTTTGACTATGCTAAAAAAGTTAATAAACCCATATTGCTGGACTTTACCGGGTGGGCCTGTATAAATTGTAGAAAAATGGAGGAAAATGTATGGATAGAGCCGGAAATTTTACCTGTTCTAAAAGAAAAATACATACTTCTCTCGCTCTACGTGGACGACCGAACAATGCTTCCAGAGGATGAGCAATTTGTGTCTGATTGTACCGGTCGAAGAGTCCGTACTATTGGAAATAAGTGGAGCGATTTTCAAGCTTGTGTATATAACATGAACTCTCAACCCTATTATGTACTTTTAAATCATGATGGAAATCCATTAAATGATCCGCGGGGATATACACCTAACAAGAATGAGTTTTTAAACTTCCTGAATGAAGGTCTGGATGAGTTTGAAAGATTACAAGCCCTAACTTCCGGAGAGCTGGGAAAACGAGAAAACTAAGCTTTTACAATCAGGTTAAAATTCTTTTTTCCTTTTTGAATCAACAGATATTTATCGTTAATAAAAGAATCGCTATTTATTTTTTTCTCAGCACTCTGTTGTTTTTCCTTATTTATTGATAGAGCGTTGTTTTTTATATCTCTTTTTAGTGACCCTTTAGAGTCATATATATTGGTATGTTCAACAAGCAGACTTCCAATATCAACACCTTCTCCGGAAAACAAATCTTCAGAAATAATACTTTTAGGCACACCTTCAAAAACATCTAAAAAAGTCTGTTCCGGAATATCACTTAAGGCATGGCTTGTTGATTTTCCAAATAAAATTTCTGATGCGTTTACAGCATTATTATAATCTTCAGCAGAATGAACAAAAGTTGTAATTTCCTTTGCCAGTTCTTTTTGCAGACTTCTTAAATGAGGAGCTTCCTGATGAGTGGAAATAAGACTTTCAATCTTTTCCTTATCATAGAAAGTGAATATTTTTATCATCTTTTCTGCATCCTCATCAGACAGGTTCAGCCAGAATTGATAAAATTTATATGGAGAGGTAAGTTTTGGTGAAAGAAACAGATTTCCTTCTTCAGATTTACCGAATTTTGATCCATCCGTTTTTGTAACTAACGGACTTGTGAGTCCAAAGGCTTGCTTGCCGGACATCCTTCGAATCAGTTCTATACCTGAAGTAATGTTACCCCATTGGTCTGACCCCCCCATTTGGAAAAAGCAATTTTTGGTTTCGGCTAAATGATAAAAATCATACGCCTGAAGCAATTGATAAGAGAACTCAGTATAGGAAATGCCTGTTTCAAGTCTGCTTTTAACGGAATCTTTGGCACTCATATAATTGACGGTTAAATGCTTACCCACATCACGCAAAAAACGAAGTATATTAATGTTTTTATACCAATCGTAATTGTTTACTAATGTCGCTTTCCCTGCACCTTCTCCAAACTCAAGAAACTTATTCATTTGGGCTTTAAATTGCTCGACATTATTGAACAAATCCTCTTCAGAAAGCAAATTTCTTTCTGCGGACTTCCCGGAGGGGTCTCCTATCATGCCTGTTGCACCACCTAATAAAACAATCGGCTTAAAACCGTGATTTAAAAAATGCTTTAATAAAATTATTTGTACTAAATTACCTATCCCCAGAGAAGATGCCGTCGGGTCAAAGCCAATGTAAACGGACGCTCCGGGGTTATTTTTTAAATATTCAGTAGTACCTTTTATCTTATCATTGAAAAGTCCTCTCCATTTGAGTTCTTCAATTATATTCATTTTATTTTTTGAGGCAAAAATAAATATTATTTAACTTCTGTTGTTTAAAATAGAGAATAATCCTTAATCATGAATTTTTTTACTCATTTCTACTTTGAACAACCGGAACAGAATCCGGAATTCGTAGCCGGTCTGACAATTCCCGACTTGTTCAAAGAATATAGTGCCGCTTACAGAAAAATAGCTTTGGGCAATGCTGCTTACAGCAATGAGAAAGGATTAGTTTTTGCCGGAATTAAAGCACATATTGAGGCAGATAAATTTTTTCATAACAGTGACTTTTTTAAAGTTTGCAACGAGTATATAAAAATTAAATTATCTAAAATTGACCGTTTTGAAAGAAATTTTTTTCTATCTCATCTTTTTATCGAACTCATGCTTGACAGAGTATTAATAAAACAAAATCCGGATTTAGCCGTATTGTATTACCGGATATTAAATTCTTTTGACTTTAAAATCTTCGAACAATTAATGAAAACTATAAATACAACTGTTAATCCGTCAGTATTATGGGAACGGTTCATACATTTTATAAACAGTAGATATTTACTGCATTATACAAACAATGAAAAATGGTTGTATGCGTTATCGAGGGTATATTATAGGACTATTCGAAAACCACATCAAAAATCTTTCGATAAATTAGTGGATTTTATTCCTTCAGCTGAAATTTATATAGAAAAACGATTAAATTTACTCTTCTAAAAATAATACCTTTCATATGCCAATATTTCGTGGTCTTAAGTCATATGAAACCAGCTCAAATTGCTTGTTTCTCTTTCGGTTGAATGCTTTAAAACACTACAGCACGGCGATGTGTTTTGTGGCCTTTTGCCTGTTTTTCTTTTTTAGTATTACTGTACAAGCACAAGAAGTCAGGAAATACAGTAATGAATTTATGAATATTGGTATTGGTGCCCGTGCTTTAGCAATGTCAAATGCTCAGGTAGCCACCGTCAATGACGTAACTTCCGGGTTTTGGAATCCTGCCGGTATGATTGGGATAAATCATGACGTTCAGTTTGGTGGAATGCATGCAGAATATTTTGCAGGAATAGCCAAATTTGATTATTTAGGAGTAGCTATCCCTATGGAAAATGGAGAACGGTTTTTAGGAATTTCTGCTATTCGCTTTGGGGTTGATGACATACCAAATACTATGGAGCTTTATGCTCCTGACGGCACTATTAACTACGACAGAATAACCTCTTTTTCAGTTGCTGATTACGGCTTTTTAATTTCCTATGCACAAAAACTCAGGACTGAAGGATTGAATATAGGTGGAAGTGTTAAGATTATTCACCGAACGGCCGGTAGTTTTGCAACCGCATGGGGCTTTGGGCTCGACTTTGGAATGCAATACAAAAGAAACAATCTGCATCTTGGATTAATGGCAAGAGATGTTACTACTACTTTTAATGCCTGGTCATTTACATTTACGGATAGAGAGAAAGAAGTTTTAGCCATCACCGGAAACGAAATTCCTTCAAATTCATTAGAGTTAACCGCCCCAAGACTTATTTTAGGTGGTGCTTATGACTTTGCAATTGGAGAAAACTTCAGGATTACACCGGAATTAAATGTTGATATTACTACTGACGGAAAAAGAAATGTACCTGTAAAAACCAATTTTGCAAGCTTTGATCCACATCTTGGCTTAGAAGCAACTTATCAGGAAATAATTTTTTTAAGAGCAGGAGTTGGAAACATTCAACAAGCCACTGATAATAAAGGCGATAAAACTACCATGTTTCAACCAAATATTGGCATTGGTTTGCAGATTGGGTCGGTTGGAATTGATTATGCTTTTACTGATATTGGGAATCAATCAGACGCTCTCTATTCACATGTTTTTTCACTTAAAGTGGGAATTAACAGAAGACCAACAGCAGATGACTCTTCATTCTAAACTTTTTGACTTAAAGTACGTATAGTTTTAACAAAACAATCAAATGAGATTCTGTCCGGTAAACATTAAAACAATTAATCTTTTTTGTAATTTAGATAATCATCAAATAAAATCTAGCTTGGACTTCTCTAAAGTATTAAGGTATTTTGTTTCATTAATGATTGTAAGTTTAGCTTTACAGCTTGCAAGCATCAACCTTAGTGCACAAACTTTTTCAGGGAACGAGTGGATTGATTATTCAAAAAGACATTATAAAGTTAAAGTAGCGGAAAACGGAATTTACCGTATTCCTTACAGTGTATTAAATTCACTTCAGGGTTTAAACCTGAATCAAGTTGCCGGCGGTGATTTAATTTTTTTCAGAGATGGGAGTGTTATTCCTTACTATACTTCAAACACAGGGATACTTGGTCCGGGTGATTACATTGAGTTTTACGGTGAAAAAAATGACGGACGTAATGAAGAGATTTTATATGAAGATTATAACCACCAATTACACCCACATTTTAGTTTGTATAATGATACTGCCACTTATTATTTTAGACCTAAAACAGCTTCTGAAAGCAACCGTTTAATTACAACTGTTTCTAACAACTTAACAAATCCTCCTGCTAAAGAAAACTATTTTTTACATTCCGCAAGAAACGTTTTAACTTCAGTACACAACAGAGGTAATTATTCTATTTTAGGAGGTCAAAGATTATACAAATCAACATTTAATAAAGGCGAAGGATTTGTTGGTCCGGAATTTAACAAATCAACCTATACGTCCAATTTATCAACTCCGGGAATTTATAATCAGGGGCCTTCAGCCACAGTAAATATTGCTGCTGTTAGTACTTCAAACTCGGATCATAACTTCATTTTTCAATTCAATGGTATCACTTTGAAAGATGAACAATTTTTCGGTTACAGAATGCATAAAGACACCTTTACTGTACCAATATCCTCTTTGCAATCCACGAATACTTTTTCTTTTCTGGCAAATGGAAGCGGAAGTGTTGACAGAAACAACATTGCTTTGATGGAGATTACATACCCAAGAACCTTTAACTTCAATAATCAACAACAATTTAAATTCAATTTATCTGCTCAATCCGGAGAACGATTCATTGAAATTCTAAACTTTGATCACCAAAACTCTACACCTGTTTTATATGACCTGACAAATAACATTAGGTTAACGGGGCAAGCAGGGAGCTCAACACAACAGTTTAGATTACCTGCTCCTAACAATCCCAATCAAAGCAGAAGTTTAGTAATTAACAATCAGGCATCCGGAAGCATAAAAACGGTTACATCTATATCTCATATTGACTTTACAGACATTACAGCTACAAGCAATCAGGCAAATTATGTTATCATTAGTAACTCAGTTTTGTTTTCAGACAACTCGGGTGTTAATCGAGTTGAAGAATACAGACAATACAGAAGCAGTATGACGGGAGGGGGTTACAATGCAAAAATTTATAACATAGATGAATTATATGATCAATTTGCTTATGGTGTCAGAAAAAGCCCTTTGGCAATCAGAAACTTTATAAACTATGCCGCCTCAAACTGGGGTATACGCCCGCAGCACATATTACTCATTGGTAAAGGAAGAACATATAGCGGTTCAAGATTTAATTTCAATAATTTTCAGAACAATTTAATTCCGTCATTTGGAGAGCCGGCATCTGATGTTTTACTAGCCGCTGCACCAAACACCTTTTTCCCAAGAGTACCAATTGGCCGTATCCCTGTTACCAATGGAGCTGATTTAAAAAACTATCTGGAAAAAGTTAAACAGTTTGAACAACATCAGGCAGAAACCGGAGACCCACACCAAACCATAGATAATAAAGCCTGGATGAAACAGGCTCTTCACCTGGGAGGAGGAAATAACAACCAGGAACAAAATTTATTTAGATTTTACCTGAATAATTATAAAGAAATACTTGAAGACACTCTATTTGGAGGAGCTGTAACTGAATATTTTAAAACCAGCTCTTCTCCGATTCAGATTGCCCAATCCCAGCAATTAAAAAACAGAATTGACAATGGAGTTTCTTTAATTACATTCTTCGGACATTCCAATCCCAACTCCTTTGACATTGCATTAGACGACCCTGAAAACTATACAAACTTTGGGAAATATCCAATTATTCTTTCCAATGGATGCTTTAGTGGCAATATTTTTGGTTCTTCCAAAGGTATAAGTGAACGTTTTACACTAACACCTGACAGAGGAGCTATTGCTTTTCTTTCTACTTTGGGACTTTCCGCCGCTTCTGGACTGAATGTTTATTCTGAAAGATTTTATAAATTTTTTGCACAGGAAAGCTATGGAACCACTCTAGGGGAAGTTATAAGAAAAACCGTGCAGGAAGTTGACCAGTGTTGTTCAAATAGTGTTTTTAATACGATGATTGCTCTTGAAATGACCTTAAATGGCGATCCTGCACTCAGAATAAACCCACACGCAAAACCTGATTATGTATTAGAGCCTCAAAATATTAGTTTTCAACCCAGCCAGGTTACTATAAATATGGATTCGTTTGATATTGAGATTATCGTTGCTAATATTGGAAGAGCTGTAAAAGACAGCATTATCCTTCAGGCAAGTCGGGAATTTCCGGATGGCAGTTCCTTGCCTTATCGTAAAAAGATTAAAGCTCCTTATTTCATGGATACCGTTGTGTTAAGAATTCCTATGGAATCTAATGCGGCAATGGGCGTGAATATATTTAGAATAAAAATTGATGCTGATGATGAAATAGATGAGCTTTCAGAAACAAACAATGAAATCGTTTACAATCTCAATATTGTTTCCGATGATGTTCTTCCAGCTTATCCTTATGACTTTGCCATTGTGCCGTATCAGAATATAACCCTGAAAGCTTCAACAGCTAACCCTTTTGCTCCCGTCAGAGATTATATTATTGAAATAGATACAACTGAACTCTTTAACAGCCCATTAAAACAATCGACGACTATTAATCAAATGGGCGGTGTGTTAAAATGGACTCCAAATCTGGTATATGTAGATAGCACCGTTTACTATTGGAGAGTTGGCATTAAAGCTGCGCAAGGGCAGACTCAGGAGTTTAGATACAGTTCTTTTATATTTTTAGATAACAATTATCCCGGCTGGAATCAATCTCATTATTATCAATTTTTGAAAGATTCCTATTTTAATATGTATCTGGACAATGACCGAAAATTCAAATATGTAGATGACATAAAAGAAGTAAGAATTGTTACCGGGCATTGGCAGACTTCCGGCTTACACTGGGATAATATAGCTTATTACCTCAATGGGGTAAGAATGCAATACTGGAATTGCGGGGGTGACGGATTTGGCAGCGGACTATCAATTGCCGTCTTTGACAGTGTCACCGGTGAGCCATGGGTAAGTGAATACGACCCTGCCCTCATTGATTTAAGTCAGTCAATTCCATTGAACCCTGAGTGGGGGAACTTTCATTGCAAACCCAGAGATTTCTTTGCTTTTGACTTTAGATTTGATGATGCCGTATGGCGACAAAGAGTAATTGATTTTTTAAATGCTGTTCCTAACGGAAACTACGTAATGATACAAAGTATAAACAATCCTGACTACAGTCAGTTTGGACCGGATTTATTACAAATTTTGACAGACTTAGGATCCAATGAAGCTGCAGTTTTACCAAACCTTCCAACATCAAATGTACCATGGGTATTTTTTGGTCAAAAAGGAAATCCGGGAATTGCACAAGAACAAAGAGGACAGTCACCGGCAGATGTATTGGATATGACTGCAACATTTGAAGTTAACTGGTATGCCGGAAGAGTCACTTCTACAGTTGTTGGACCGGCATCTGAATGGCAGGGATTTTACTGGAATCATGCATCTCAAGGATTGGACTCAACCAGTGTTAAAATATTTGGAATTTCTCCTTCGGGAGCAGAAACGGTTATTTTCGATGAAATTACCGATAATTTTCAAAGCCTCAGTTCAATAGATGCAAATCAATATCCGAAAATCAGGTTGCAGATGTTTACTCAAGACGATAGTTTGCGGGAGCCATCACAACTGGATTACTGGAGAGTATTGTATGATAAATTACCTGATGCAGCCATAAATCCTGCTGCTTACTTTGAATTTGTAGGAGATACCATAAACCTGGGAGAAGATCTTATACTTAAAGTTGCCGTAGAAAATTTGACTAATATACCAATGGATAGTATGTTGATAAAATATACCGTAAACAATGCAATTAATCAAAGCAGTCAGTACCTTAAGAGAGAGCAACCCTTAGATGAATACGAGAGCTTCACAGCATCATTTAATTTATCTACAAATAATAATAACTTCAAAGGCCTTAATTCGCTTTCAATAGAAATTAATCCAGATAACGATCAGCCTGAAATGTATCATTTTAATAATGTTGGGGTACTTCAATTCAGAGGAGTAGGTGATAATATGAATCCTCTGCTCGATGTCACTTTTGACGGAGTTCATATAATGGACGGTGAAATGGTATCATCAGAACCGGAAATCAGAATTAAGCTTAAAGATGAAAATCCGTTTTTAATGCTGGACGACACCACCTTGTTTAATGTATTTATAGAGTATCCCAACGGGGAATTAAAAAGAATCAACTTTAATGAACCGGATGTCTCTTTTATACCGGCAAGTTCAGGCTCTCAAAACAATGAGGCAGAGGTTATACTAAGAAGAAAATTCCCGGATGATGGTATTTACAGACTTAAAGTACAAGCTCAGGATAGAAGTAATAATATATCAGGGTATTATGGTAATCCTGAAGACGGAATGGACTATAAGATTTCTTATGAGATCAGTAATAAATCAATGATTTCAAACATAGTGAACTATCCAAATCCATTTTCAACATCAACCCAATTTGTTTTTACATTAACAGGTAATAAAGTACCTGACTTTATGAAGATTCAAATAATGACAGTCACCGGTAAAATTGTAAGAGAAATAATGATGAATGAACTGGGTCCTATCAGAATAGGAAATAATCGCAGTGAATTCAGATGGGATGGGACCGATCAGTTTGGAGACCGTTTAGCAAATGGCTTATATTTATATAGAGTAGTTGCTACTATAGACGGTCAATCTATTGATAGATTAGAAACCTCTGCTGACAGATTTTTCCATAGTGGGTTCGGCAAAATGTATATAGCCAGATAAACTTTTTTTACACACAATT
>REEL01000060.1 GCA_007695095.1 Chitinophagaceae bacterium
TATAGTTTTCATTCAAATGCCTTATCTGAAAGTAATACTGCCCTGAAGAAAGACTGCTTACATTAATCAGGTAAGAATTCAGACCTCTGTTACCCCTTTCTTTGAACAATTCACTGATAATTTGACCCTGATGGTTAAAAATTGAAACTTCAATCTGTTCCCTTTGCGGCAAAATAATATCAAGGTTTACAATATCACTGGAAGGGTTTGGATATGGGTTTACAATTCTGATTAAGTTCGTCAGCGTTTTACATGCACGGTTATTTTCAGGTCTTTCATCAATTTCTCCATTAGGATTTCTTACCTCAGCACAAATGTATTGTCTGGAGGAAGCTCCGGAGATAAAGAAGGAAGCATTAGCTACATAGTTCATAACTTGTCCGCTGTTTAATGTGCCTTCCCAACTTTCTTTTACTGTTGATCCGTCACCTAAGGTGAAATAAATATCAAAAGAGTTAATTTCGCGTGTTCCCAGATTTGCCAAACGAACAATCATCTGAGCATCTAAACTTCCGTCATCTTGTATTATCTGATTAACTTGCAGTTCTTCAATGGAAATATCCAATAATGCAGGTGCAACATTAAGTTGTCTGCTAAAGGTATCTTTACATCCTGCAAAGTCTTCAGCTATAAGCTTAATAGTATAAACACTATCTTCGGTATAGGTAAATTCAGGGTTAGTTTCATTGCTGACTGCACCCTTTGTTCCTAAGTCCCAGAAGTAAAAGTTTCCACCGGAAGAGGTATTTGAAAAGTTCACCGTTAGTGGAGAAGCTCCAAAATCCGGGCTCATAGTAAATGATGCAACAGGCGCTTCATTCACAATAATATTTTCCTGTAAATTAACTCTGCAACCATTAAGCGTTTCAATTACATAAGTTATATTTTGATTGCCGGTTTCTTCAAAAGTAATACTCGGATTATGCAAACCGCTAATGGTGTCTCCGTCAATTATATAATATGAGTTTACAATTGAATCGCCTAAAAGATTGCTATTGTCAGTAAATTCAAAAGGAATTCCTGCACACAACTCAGTAGGAGTAAACGAGGGTTGTGGCTCCGGTAATATTGTTACATTTTTTGTTACCGTATCTCTGCATCCCAAGGCATTTACAACCTCCATACTAACTGTATAAACACCGGCTGAACTATAGGAGTGCTGAGCTTCACTATCAAATGATATTCCACCGGCATCTCCAAAGTTCCATTGGTGGCTAACAATAGAAAATGAAGGAGTAATGTCTTTAAAAATTGTTGGACTACCTATGCAGGTATTTTCTACACTGAAATTTGCATTTATAGAGGGGTAAACTTCTATTTCTCTTGAAAATTCAGCACTACATCCGTTATTTGAGGTAACCTCTAAAGACACATCATAAAATCCTCCTTCCGGAAATATAAATGAAGGATTAAAAGCTGTTGAAGTCCCTAAAGTATCAAAAGTCCAGTTATTAGTGGTTAAAAACCCACCCGGAGGGGCGGTGCTTAAATTGTTAAAATTCAATAAATTGCCTCCGCAACTCAGTCCTGCATTGAATGAGGCTGTAGGTTTAGGATTTACCTCTATTGTTCTGCTTGCTGAGCCAAAACAACCATCACTGGTTTCGATAGTGAGGTCAATAGTGTAAGTGCCGGCTTGAGAATAGGCAAATATCGGATTTGAAACACTATCTGTATTGCCATCTCCAAAATCCCAGTACCAATTTGTTAGCGTTGAAGGTGGGTTTACGGTTGTTAAGTCAATTAAATTAATTGCCTCATCGACACAGGCAGGATTAGTAATAAAATCAACATTTGGAGCATCACCTATAATTGTGATGTTTATAGTGTCTCTTGCAACACAAGCATTTGCATTCCTGACTTCAACCCAATAATCACCTGAATTAAATACAACAATAGAAGAGCCGCTTTCTCCATTATTCCAAAGATAACTGACCGCTTCTGAGCTCCCGCTTTCTAAGCTTAAAGTGTTTCCGGTACATAAGTCAATATCCGGACCCAGGCTAGCCTGAGTCACAAATGAATCTATAACTACGACAACACTATCGGTATAAGAACATCCAAGTGTATCACTTACAGTAACAAAATAGGTTCCTGCACTATCAATTGTAATATTATTGTTTATAGAGCCATCAGACCACGCAAAGCTATATCCCTGATCTATACCTAAATCATATTCAAAAGTTTCATTTTGACAAAGGATAAAGGCGTCTTCCAAAAACTGTCCGGGGAAATTCACTTTTATGGAATCAGTAGAAGTAAAACCGAACATATCTGTAACCGTAACAGCATAGACTCCGGTACTATTCACAGAAGTTGAAGAAGTTGTATCGCCATTTGACCAAAGATAACTGACAAACCAGGGTTTTTCAGCACTTAAAGGTTGAGCACAAAAACCATAATCAACACTAATGTCAGGCCCTAAATTTACAGGAGGGCTGTATTTAAACTGTAGATATTTTTCTATAAGGGCGATCTCAGTTGAGTCAGTACTATTTATAAAAATAATTTCTGAAATATTTCCATTTAAATGATAGGTTTCCCCATCATCTGTAGTGTTATTATAAGCTCCTACCAAAAAGCGATTGGGAGAAGTCATGTCATGACTGCCAATAATGTTAGACGTTCCTTTTAGCGTATTATTGTAAAAAAAGGAATTCGTATTAATGCTTCTTTTATTGACTCCTTTGAAAAAGGAGAAGTTATTGTTTTGTTTGGGTGTTGTAATATCTCTGTTTCCGCTATCCCTGTATTGCATAGTAAGTTGACTGTTCAGCGAGAAAAGAGCGTATCTGTTCGGGTTACCCGTTAAAATAGATTTGGCAAAAAATGTCCCTGTATTTGAAGTCATATTACCCACCACGAAAAATGTTCGGCTATCTGTACCAATATTTAAAATATTTCCACCATCAAGAAATTGGCTCCCGTTGAAGTTAATTGTAGGTTGATTATTTAATATACTGCCGGAAACTACGGTAGGTTGACGAGCACTTACAGTTTGTAACACATTATGGTTATTGCCACTTAAATCAAGCCATTCGCTTACATTATTCCCACTACCTAATTGCACATCATCTGCACGCAACCATAAGCTAAGAGAAGCAACTTCGTCGGCAAGCCAAAGTAAAGTAAATTTCCGTGAAGGTGTTTCTGCAAAATCATCACAAATATTAAAGGCTCTTACCCTCCAGTAATAGTCCTGATTGTCTGTCAAATTAATATCAATAGCATTTGTATTCACTAATGTGTCAATTAAAATAGTTGAAAAGCTTTCAACTTCACTGATTTGTAGTCTGTAGTAAAGTGCATTTTTAGCCGTATTCCATTCAAAAGAAACTTCATTCTCTGTTGTAATAAAATTATTTGTAGGTTGAAATCCGGTAAAATTTGCTACATCTTGTGCATCTGCCGGGGAAACAACCGTAACGGAATCATTGAAATTAGCTGTACATCCATTTGCTGTAAGTATATCTATTTCCACATTGTAATTGCCGGCATTTACATAGGTGTTTGAAACTTCTATACCTGAAGCAGTATTTGAATCCCCGAAATTCCAATTTACAGCAACTATGGAGTCACCAGTAGCTGCTGAGCTTAAACTTTGAAAGTTAACAGCAATGTTTTCACAGCCACCCAGAAAGCCAAACTCTGCTTGCGGTAATTCATAAATGACAATTTCTTTAGAAAATTCAGCATTACAACCAACGGCAGTTGAAGCGGTAAGGGTTACCTGATGAAGCCCGGAATTCAAAAATTCATAAACCGGATTTTCAACTGTATCTGTTTGACCATTTCCAAAATCCCAAAAATAATCGGTGATAATATCCGGTAAAATAGCCTGAGATTGATTAATAAAAGTGGTTTCAGTTCCGAGACATACAGAGTCTGCTGTAAACGAAACATTGGGTGATTTACCTATAATATCCACAAAAATACTGTCTGAAGCCTGACAACCATTTGAATTTATAACATTTAGAATGTAAGTGTCAGTAGAATCTATAACAATAGAAGGATTTGTAGATCCCGTACTCCAACTGTAACTTTGGACAAGCTGAGCACCTGTTGTTAATTCTATAGAGTTTCCTTCACATAATTGGACATCCGGCCCGAGAGAAATCTGGTTTTTAAAAGAATCCACTAAGACTTCAAAAGTATCGGATTGGAAAATACAATTATTAGAATCAGTAACAGTAAAGTAAACGCTGCCTTCCTGAGTCACATTCAAAAAGGGTTCTGTACTTCCGTTATTCCACAAAAAATCATAAGTTGCAGATGGTAAGCCGGTATCAAACAAAACAGAATCACCCAAACAAACAGTATAGCTTTCGTTAAAATTAAGATTACCCGGATAATTAAGTTGAATTGAGTCGGTAGAGGTATAGCCAAACCTGTCAGTAACTGTTACACTATAAGTGCCGGGTTGATTAGCTGTAATAGAGGAAGTTGTTTCACCGGTAGACCATAAATAACTGACATACCAGGGTTTTTCTGCTGAAATAGTTTGCGGGCAAAACCCATATTCTGCTGTAATGTCCGGACCTAAATTAACAGGAGGAGCATATTTGTAACGCAGATATTTTTCTATTAATGCTATCTCAGCAGTATCTGCACTATTGATAAAAATAATCTCAGAAATGTTTCCATTCAGATGATACGTTTCTCCATTGTCAGAAGGATTATTATAGGCACCTACTAAAAAACGATTTGTGGAGGTCATGTCCTGAGCAGCATTTATTACAGATGTTCCTGAAATCTCATTGTTGTAGA
>REEL01000061.1 GCA_007695095.1 Chitinophagaceae bacterium
TTACCGTCATTATGAGCGCGACTACCGTAAATATTGGATTTTGTATATGATCCAAAGTCGCGTGTAATAATCTCCTGAATAGAAAGAGCTGGAAATGGAAAAATTATGATGGAAAATATGCTTCGTAAGACCCAAGAAGACCAAGACCCATGGGAGAAAGTAGGCAGGAGGCAGCAGCAGTAGGCAGTGTAGTAAGATCCAAGAAAAATGGAATAATTATGATGTCAAATGGAAAATGTGCTGCGAAGTCCCCAAAATTCATAATTTATAATTCAACATTCATAATTTTTTACCCAATCCCTCATGGGCCGATTTACAGCACATAAGGCTTTGACTTCTGTATTTTGGATAAACTCTGTGCAGTAAGCCCATAAAAAAAAGCTAAAAAACTACCTCACTAAAGTAACACTACCATAAAATCTTTCTGACCTGCCATCTTGTAAAATCACTGTTGCCATATAAATATAAACTCCGGGAGTCATATCCCTACCATTGTAAGTACCGTCCCAAGCAGCATTAACATCCTCTGATTTAAAAATCATATCTCCCCAGCGGTTAAATATACGCAAGGTTAAATCAGTAATTCCTACTCCGTAAACTTCAAAAACATCATTTACCCCATCTCCATTCGGACTAAAAGCATTTGGAATATATACAGAACCCTGAATTACAACTTCAAGTGCAAATGTATCCGTAGCGGTACAACCGTTTTCATCAGTATATAAAACTATAAACTCTGTGTCTTCTTCAGGAAAAGCAATTGGATCCGAACAATCTGTACAACTTAGAATATCTTGTGGCAGCCAGGTATAAGTACCCGGACCTGCATCCGTAATTACGTTTGTTACAAAAGGAACCTCAGTACCTGCATCGACGGTGTTTCCTAAAATGTTTGTATTGGGGTCAATCTCAATATCAATGGAAACCGGCACCGGTTCCATAACTAATATTTCTGCTGTTTCTTCACACCCGTTTTCATCTGTTATTGTCAGATTATATGTCCCGGCAGCAAGGTTTATTTGTAGTGAATCATTGCTGAGTTCCGGTGACCAATCATAAGTAAATTCACCTACCCCGCCTGAAGGCGAAGCAACTATTTCACCGGTATTTTCACCATAACATAAAACATTAGTAACATCAACATCCAAAGTCAGCATTTGAGGCTCCAGCAACTCTATCGTATCATTTACTTCACATGCATTTTCATCCATTACTGAAATAATATAAATTCCGGCACTTAAACTATCAAATGTACTATCTTGATGATAAGTCAAACCATCATCTATGCTATAAGATAGAGGATCCGTCCCACCACTTGCATTAATACTTATAGCGCCACTGTTATCATTAAAGCAATTTAAATCGTTAGCTGTAACATTCAAAGTGAGAACATCCGGTTCTATAACCTCAATTGAATCTGTTGCTAAACAACCATTCACATCTTCTATAGTAAATGTATAAACACCACTTCCCAAATTTGAAAATAAACTATCTTGCTGTGTACCTGAAGAAGGAGAAATATCATATGTAAAAGGCGCTTCCCCTCCTATAACATCTATCAAAACTTCTGCATCTTCTTCCCCAAAACAACTGATAGGACTTAATAAACTTATATCTAAATCAATTTCGCCAATTTCAAGTGTTACCACTGTCGGAGGACTTACACAACCAACCGTATCACTTTGGGTTAGGTAATAGGTATATATCCCCATATCTGTTTCTCCGGTTGCAAATGTATTTCCTGTATTTACTATTGAACCCTGGGCTAAGGTAGAATCTGAATACCAGATAATATTGTCTCCTTGGGCTATTAAATCCGGAACTGTAACCCCCATACATACAAATTCATCCTCTGCAAGTGGTGGAGACGGAATTTCTATAATGCTTAGTATTGCCGTATCAGCAGGACTTTCACAAATGCCTAAACTATCTGTTGCCGTAACGTAATATGTATAATCTCCCGGTATAGAAACGGGAGGCATAAAAGTTTCCCCCTGATGGATTAATGCGGTAGAGTCTAAATCCGGATTAGTATACCAATTATATGTAAAGCCGGTTCCTGTAGCAGTTAATGCCGGTATTGAGTCACCCTCACAAACCTGCGCACCAAAAGCTTCTACTAATGGCAAGTCAGGAGAAAAAAGTTCTACCGTATCTAATGTATAACAGCCGGTAGTATCTTCCACCTTAATTTCATAAACACCTGCAGATAAACCGGTAAAAATATTGCTTATTTGCGGAGTATCATTATTTAAGGAATAGGTATATGGTTGATTTAATCCGGAAGCATTTACCAATATTTCACCATCACTATTGCTACAACTCGGATTAGTTGTTAAAATACTATCAATCTCAGGGTTTGAAAGACAAGCATCATAATAAACTGTACCATTAAATTGTCTGGACACAAAATTAGTAGAGAAAGGCCATGCCTTACCGGTACCGTCAAGCACTTCAATATTTGCATCTGCAGCTATTACATTTCCCACTCCAAAGCCATCAGTATATTCAATACCTCCACCGGGAGTATTAGTCCTGTTACAGGTAATATAAAAAGCTGCTGATTCTCCGGCATCAATACTCACATTTATAGGTATAGGAATATAAGTTGGTACATTTGTTCCGTTTGAAGTGACGGAAACAGGTCCTCCTATAAGTGTCCATGCGGCCTGATTTCCTTCAAAACCAACATGCGTACCTTCCTTATAATATATTTGGTAGTCATGCGTACCGGTGTACAAGTTTACATCAAAGCATAAAATCGTAACATCTTCCAGTGCATTAATATCAAACATTACACCTGCTTGCCCATTATTTTCATTATAAAGTGTAACCAAATTGCTTTGAGCCGGACAAGAAGCTTGACTTTCAAATCCAATTATCAGGTATACTAATAAAAAAAACGAGCTTTTATTGAAAAATCTTTTTTGTAACATATCACTAAAGTTCTAAAAGGTTTAATGGTTAATACTTTGAGTAAAACAAATTTAACTACAGACTATAAACAAGCTCAAATATACGAAAATAAAGGGCTTTAGAAAAAAGGAGCATAAACTATATAATAGCTGCTGACATACTATTAATAATGCATTAAATTGAATTTAATAACACCCGACATTCATTTTTAAAGTGATTTTTAGGGGGCGCAGTTAACATTTTGCCGGTAACCATCAATAAAAATTTGCAGGCAATTACAATCTGTATTAAATGTCCACAGAGATTGTTCAGGGCCTTGAATATCATCTCTTTGCTGCTCTGTCATTCTAGGAAATAAAAACCCCTTCTCAGTAGATTCAACATCTAAAATTGATGATGCGTGTGAAAAAGTTCCGTCTGAATTAATAGAAATTCCTTGTTGCTGGGCATACAAGCCGGATTGACCAAAAATCAGTACGAACAATATTAATAAAAAAACGTTTAGATTGGTCATAAACTTAATTGTAAAAAAGCTTTTTAAAAATTTTTAAAGTTGAATGTAAAATACGACATTCTTATCTGCTACTTTATAACTTGTCAGGCAATATAAATTTTATTATTACATAGATAAGCCATATAAAAACATCTAAGGTAAACAAATTCAAGCCTTTCTGAACTTTTTTAATGTTTTTTTAAGCATTATCGTTCAAAAAAGTATATATTAGCAATCCCAAGCAAAAAACGCAATTGTTTTATTCTATTAAATTGACAAATTTTCATTAATTGCTTTAAAATATGGTTTCATCTCCTGATTTACACAGCTTAATCCTTGCACTAAATCGTGCTGAAAAAAGGTTTTTAATGATCTTTTTAAAAAATCATGCTTATAAAGAATATGATGCTTATACATATTTGATTGAGATAATGTCAAAACAAAAAATCTATGATGAATCCTTAATTAAAGAACAGCTTTTAAATAAAAATTTCAAAAAAACGCTCCGTCATTTTGCGGTTATAAAAAAAAGACTCTATGATGTTACATTAAAAAGTTTGAGAAGTTATGCCGCTGATTCCAGTATTGAAAATATTTTACTAAACAATATTCTGGATGTTAAAAACCTTTACGAAAAAGGACTATTTGAACAATGCGAGAAACAGATTCTAAAAACCAAAAAAATCGGCTATAAATATCAGCGATTTAATGAATTGTGTAGTCTAATCCGCTATGAAAAGCTGATTTTAGAAAACAAATCTTACTCTAGCAACTCTCTTAAAGCGTATGAGGAAATAAAGTGTGAAGAAAAAGAACTATTAGAAAAACAAATGGAGATAAATCATCAATGGGAGCTGGTACATAAAACCGAATATTACAGATATAAAGAAGGCTTTGCCCGAACAGAGAATGATTATAAAGAGTTACAATTATTAATAGAAAATGAAATAGCAAACAAAAAAGACTACTCTGATAACTATAAGGCTGCTGCTCATTTAAATCTCTCTCTATTGAATTATTATGCCAGTATTAATGATGTTCAAAGTTGTTTAAAAAAAATAGACGAGGGCAGAAAGTTAATGGAAGATAATATGGATATTATTCTTGAAGATCCTATCCCATACCTATATAAACAATATGATTATATCTGGACAGCCAGATTACTTAACAGAGATGAGAAAGAAGTAGATGAGGCACTGAAAAAAATTGACGAGCATGTCAAAAAGCTTAGTCCGGAAATTTATGAGAAACATAAACCTAAAATAAAAAAACTACATTTTTCCTTTCTAATAAATAACTTGATTACAAAGGGGGATTTCAAAAATGCCTGTGAGTATGCAGAAAAATATGCAGCCTATAGAGAAGAAAATAATATCAGTATGACCAATCGGGAATGGGCTGCTTATCAAAAAAATATGATGATATCCTCTTTTGGTAATAAAAAATATGACAAAACTTTAGATGTAATTGATAAATTACTAAAAAAAAGAGATTCACTGCGTATTGACATCTTCTCATTAACCCTGATTATTGAGCTGATTACACACTATGAATTAAAAAATTTCAGACTGATAGAGCATAAAGTTAAATCAGCTTACCGTTATTTGAGCCAGCGAAATAAACTACATAAGTTTGAAAGTATAATGCTTAAGTATGTTAAAGATATGATTAAGAAAAACTATACCGAAAATAATATCACTACCTATTTTAAAAATCTGAAAAAAGATTTACTGGAGTTGAAGGCAGATGCATTTGAGTTCCGATACTTAGAAAATTTTGATCTTATTTCCTGGTTAGATGCTAAAATTGAAAAGAAAGATTTTGCACAATTAGTACAAAAACGATTTAATCAAAGAGCAAAAAAAGCTTCTAAAAATTAATTACTTAAAAAAGACCTTACCTATAAGGTTCCTCTGACTGACCCAACCAAAACTTCCGCTGTCGAGAGTATTACTTTTTGAGCCAAGTAATAAAAATGCACGGGCCGGTATAATTTGATTGTGCCGGTTTATATATAAATTTAGCATTGTCATTGCCTGTGAGTCCGGTTTATAAAAATTCCCGCTTGCCGTTTTAATTGCCTCTCCATTAATATGTAAAATACCGTTTTTTAATTGAATACTGTCCCCCGGCAAACCTTTCACAGATTTTATTAACGGAATATCGCTGCCGGCATAGTCATACAAAACGATATCATCTCTTTCTACAGGATTGCATTTATAAAAACCTTTGGCTAACAATACCTTCTCCCCCTCTTCCACTATACCACTCATCGACTGACCGCTTACTCTATACGTCTCAAAAGCCTCTATACAATCAGGATTAGTCGCATAACCTGCTGAATGCAGCATAAAGAAGAAAATAAGCCATCTCATATTTTTATATTTTTTTAAAAAAGAGATTGCCAAATTACTAAAAAAAATGCTTAATAATCCGGCAATCTACTTTCAAACCCAATTTAGATTTCTTTAGCGTACACAACGGGCATGGAGACCTTCTCCATCGCCGTGAGTGAAAATAAGTTCATAACCATGTATTATAAATGTACCACTACCTAAATAGTGATTACTCGTCTGCTGCATTTCAAAATCTATACTTTCTACTGGTCCAAACATCCAGGCATCATTTATATCCAATGGATTAAACTCATACCTAGTCGTTGTTGAAGCAGAAGTAAGGTACTCAGGGGAGGTAAATGAGGTTCCATCTGCAAAATTTATTATAAATCTTTGTCTTAAATCACCTGGATTACAACAACTTCCAACAATTGAACCTCTGAAGTTTCTAAATTCCAATTTTGTAAAAACAAATGCATCTCCTCCCATCGTAGGCTCAATTGTTCCGATATTAGTCCAAGTTGGCAAATTAATTTGACCGGTAAATGACTGGGAAAAAGATGTATATCTCGTAAACGAACCATCATTTCTCCATTTCCCATCACTTAATCTGGCTGTTACATAATTTTGATTAATTGGTACAGGAACTTTTGTGTCAGACTTATCCTTCGTCCACAAATAATCACTATCTGTTGATGAGCCGAAGAAATAGGCTATTTCATCAAAAGTTGGCAGTCTCCAGTCTTCATGATTGTTTTCATTCAGATTTTCGCAGTATTCTACAGCTTCAGCTAATGTCAGCTCAGCGGCAGATTTATCACTGATTGCCTGTGGTTTTGCAGAACCACCGCCGGCAGCTGCTACTGCTGCATCTACATATTCTTTATTCGCTGCATCAGCATTATCTACCGGTAATGCCAGATTCGTAATTGCCTGCTCATTCATATCTAAATCCATCATGGCAGGGCTGCTGAAAAGTGTTATCCACTGTGGGCTTGATTCATCACCCGCATTGTAATAAAATACACTGTCTGCAGGAGAAAAAATCACCAAACCCTTTGCCGGGTCACTAATTGATAATGTATCATTCACTCTGGGTATCAGTACCCCTTTGTTAGGAAAATCTACATCCAAAGCTGCTGATGGGTGGGGAGTCCCACCGACATCATTTATGCCTACACCTCCGGATTGTGCATACGTAAAAGAAACTGTTACAAACAATGCAAAAAGTAAAATTTTAATCGTTTTCATGTTTTTCAATTTTTTTTTAAATAATTAGTTTAGATTGTCACTATGTATAAAACATAGCATATAAGTGATATATAATTGTTGTTTCTGTATGCAAGTTAAAAATAGATTTTGACTTTTTCTGAGAGAAAAATGGATGCTTCTTACATAAATTTAATGTTAATTTAATTGCTTATTTTTTAATGTACATATGTAATAAACTGCTTTTTAACACCTCTACATTACATCAAGTAAGATTGATTAAATTTTAGTCTGTTTTTTCTTTCTTATAAATAAGACAGTTCACTATGATTTTTCAAATAGAATTAACCTATTGTTGATGAAAAGCAAAAGACCCAAGAGCCTAAATCCCAAAAAAATAGAAAATGTGTGTCTCACTAT
>REEL01000062.1 GCA_007695095.1 Chitinophagaceae bacterium
AAATTAATTGAATTAGGCTATTAAAGAATATAGTTAAGTCCTTATCGTTATTAAGTTAAACAATAAGATTATGGAAGTAAGATACAAAAGCCTTAGCATTTTTGAGTTTCAACAACGCTTTCCGGATGAAAGAAGTTGTTACATTCATTTATCAAAATTAAAATGGTCACAGGGCTATCAATGTAAAAAATGTGGTCATAAAAACTATTGCAAAGGGAAAAAAGAATTTGATCGCCAGTGTACATCATGCAAGTATAGTGAAAGTCCTACTGCTGGTACTTTATTCCACAAACTCAAGTTTTCAGTCCTAAAAGCTTTTTGGATTATCTATTATTTATCCACCAATAAGAAAGGGATGGCCTCTACAGAGCTGAGTAGGAAGTTAGAACTGAGGCAAAAAACCTGCTGGTTGTTTAAGCAAAAAGTGATGCAAGCGATGAAAAGTAGTGGGCAACACCCATTGGAAGATCAAGTTGAAGTAGACGAATTTGTAGTAGGTCAACAAGAAGAAAAGGTAAGGGGCAGAAAGAATAAGAAAAAAAAACTGGTAGTATTGGCAATTGAGAAGAAAGGCAAAGGAGTCGGAAGAATGTATGCAAAGCACATTAGCAGAGCATCAAAGAAAGAGTTGGGCTCCTTTATGCATCAAACAATAGAAAAGCAAGCAGGAATTACCACAGACGGTTGGCCTGCCTATAAGGGCTTGAAAGTAGACTTTCCAAACCTCAAGCAAGTCAAGTCAGGAGCAAAAGGGAAGAATTTTAACATGCTACACAGAACAGTGATGGGTTTTAAATTATGGCTAAGAGGAATACATGCACATGCAGAACTTTTGCAAGGATACTTGGACGAATATTGCTACAGATTTAACAGAAGCTTTATGAAAGAGGGAATATTTGACAATTTATTAAACCGTATGGTAAGCGGTCAACCGTGTACTTATAAAATGATTATTTCTTAATAGCCTAATTCTAAAAATTAATTTTAATCGTAGAATTTTATTTTGGTCAGTAATTTTAAGGTTTAGCCTGCGTTTTTTATTAAATTTATGTAACTATACATTATGCCACGTTTACTATTCATTTTCTTTATTCTTTTGTTTGGCACCCATAGCGTGTACTGTCAGTCACAAATGGTAAGAAGCGACCGTCCGTATGTGGATAGTAAAGTCAGGGTACTCTTCATTCTTGATGCCTCGGGAAGTATGCGGGAGATGGTTGGAAATCAAAGAAGATTTGAATTAGCTAAAGATTTACTGCTAGAGCTCCATGATAGCATATATAAGAATAGGCCTGATACTGAGTTTGCTCTCCGGGTATTCGGACACCGTTCAGGTCATGATGTGTCTGATTGTAAGGATACAGCCCTGGAAATCCCTTTTTCAAAAAATAACTTCAGAAGATTCCAAAACACTTTGCAGGGTTTAGCTCCTCGGGGTTGGACACCAATTGCTTATTCACTTTCTGAGGCAGCAAAAGATTTCACCGGCAGTAAGCCTGATGAAAAAAATGTCGTTATTCTAATCACAGACGGACTTGAAACCTGTGGAGGTGATCCATGTGAAATAGCAGAAATTTTTGAAAGAAACCGAATTGCTATAAGACCTTTTGTTATTGGGATGGGACTTGATGAAGACCAGCTTATCAATTTTGATTGTGTAGGCCCAAATTTAGATGCTTCTGATCCTGAAAGCTTTTTAGCTGTGAAACAAAAAGTAGTATCCTATGCAATAGGAGAAACTTCATTAATTATTAATTTATTAGATAAAAATGATAATGCAACAGTGAGTAATCTGCCTTTTTCTGTTTATGATTACTATGAAAAGAATTTATTAAACCGCTTTATACATACCATAAGCCGGAGAGGAAATACGGACACTATCTGGCTCAATCCTTCCGGAAAATACTATGTAAAAGTACATTCAAAACCGGCTATTTACAGCCCTGCATTTAGGCTGAACCCCGGGGAACATAATGAAATTGACATACCGGTTAAATTAGGAGAACTCTTTATTTACAGTCCGGGAAGTCCTCAGGATATGAATCATATACAAACGATCATTAAAAAAATCCCTGAGGATGAAACCGTCTATGTTCAGGACTTTTCTACAACAGAAAATTATTTAGAGGGTGACTATAAAATTCATATTTTAACAATGCCTGTGATAAGCAAAGAAATTTCTCTGAAAGCTGATGAAAAAAAGGAAATTTCTATTGAAAGAGGCGGAATGGTTAATCTGATGAATGCTGAGGGGATAATTGCCGGCCTTTATCATAAAGACGGCAAGTATAAAAAACTCTTTTGGGAAGAGCTTATAAGCATTAACAGAATCACTTTACTCTTGCAACCCGGCGAATATGAAATTATTTATCGTCATAAAGACGCAAGTACATCTTATGCTACAAACTCTCAAAAATTCAGTGTTTTTTCCGGAGGTCAGGTAAACCTCAGATTGTAAAATAAATTTTATGAATAAAAGATTACTGATATTTTTTCTTTTTACTGCTTTGTTTTCATTTAAAGCTTTTTCGAATGAAACAACGCGCATTTTATTTATTTTAGATGCGTCGAGTAGTATGTCTATTACCTGGCATGACGATAAAACCAGAATGGACATTGCAAAAGAGGTTTTAGGAAATTTAATAGATAGTCTTGAAGGTAAAAAAAATATAGAGCTGGCTTTCAGAGTTTACGGACATCAATCTCAACTAGGACAGAGAAACTGCACAGACACAAGGCTTGAGGTGCGTTTCAGCAGAAATAATGCCGGACAAATCAAAAGAAAACTGGCAGATATTCGCCCCAGAGGAACTACTCCTATTGCCTACACATTGTCTCAGGCTGCCGGTGATTTCCCAAGTTCAGATACAAGAAATATCATCATTCTTTTAACTGATGGTGAAGAGACCTGTGGAGGTAATCCTTGTGAAGTAGCTCAGGAACTTGAGCAAAAAGGAGTGGTACTCAGGCATTTTGCCATTGGCATCGGCTTAACAGAGGAAGTAATGTCCTCATTCGAATGTCTGGGCAATCACTTTAATGCTCAGGATGGTGTCAGGCTACAAATGATACTTGAAAGTATTATCAGACAAATTACAGATGAAACAAGTGCTCAGGTTTTTATAGGAAACAATGTTAACAGACAATCTTATACAAATTTAAATTTCTCAATAATAAATCATCATACAGACGAGATAATAACCAGCTTATACCATACCTTATCAGAAAATAACATACCGGACACATTATTTATTGATCCGGTGATAAACTACAATCTGCTATTTCATACAATTCCGGCGGTTTACAGAAGTAATATTTCTATCGAACCCGGCAAAAACAACCAACTAACTTACAATATGCCACAAGGTTTTTTAAGTTTTACTATAAGCCAACCTTCTATTTCCCGCACACTGGAAGATAAAATTCGGCTGGTTGTTTATGAAAATGAGAATGGTAATGTGCTCATGAACATGAGAAATAAACAAAACACAAGATTCCTGAGTGATAACTATAAAACTGAAATTTTAACCCTTCCGATAATTACGAGGAATAGCACAAACATAGAAACTGACAAGACTCTTCGTGTTGAAATACCTTCTCCCGGGGTATTAAACCTGAATAAACGTCACGAATATTTCGGTGGAATTTTTGTTATGAAATCCGGTGAGCTGGAAATGATACACGAACTGAAACGAGGAAACAGAAACGAAACGCTGGCTCTACAACCCGGTAAGTATAAAATCATTTACAGAACCCGCCTGGCAGACACTGCTTACCAAACTGAATACCTTAATTTTAATATTAAAAGCGGCGAATCACTTCGCTTAGAGCTATAGTAAAGTATTTTTTTATTATAAAAGCAGTTGTAAACTATGAAATTCTCATGTACCACTTTTTTTAAAAAAACTAAATTCTAAAAGCTTCCTTACATAATTCATATTTAACCGACTAAAATATTATTTTTGCATTGCTAAACAAAAGATATATATGCTAAATTTTGATATAAAAGAACATAAAGATACCCGCTCCGGCTTTGGAGACGGCATTTTTGAGCTGGCAGTAGAAAATGAGAATGTAGTTGCCCTATGTGCCGACCTTGCCGGTTCATTAAAACTCAATAAATTTATTGAAAAATTTCCTGAAAGATATTATCAGGTTGGGATAGCCGAGGCCAATATGATGGGAATCGCTGCCGGTTTAACAATCGGTAAAAAAATACCTTTTGCCTGTACATTTGCAAATTTTGCTACCGGAAGGGTGTATGATCAGATAAGGCAATCCATTGCTTATTCCAATAAAAATGTAAAAATTTGTGCTTCTCATAGTGGATTAACACTTGGTGAAGACGGAGCAACTCATCAAATTTTAGAGGATTTAGGTTTAATGAAAATGCTACCCGGCATGACCGTGATTAACACTTGTGATTACAATCAGACAAAAGCCGCTACCAAAGCAATTGCTGATTGGGACGGGCCGGTTTATCTTCGATTTGGACGTCCAAAAATGCCGGTTTTTACACCGGAAAATCAAAAATTTGAAATTGGAAAGGCCTGGAATATTCATGAGGGCAAAGATGTAAGCATTTTCTGTACCGGCCACCTTGTATGGAAATCTGTAGAAGCAGCCATTGAGCTTGAAAAATCCGGAATATCCGTTGATTTAATAAATATTCACACCATTAAACCTTTGGATATAGAAGCAGTTTTATCTTCAGCTAAAAAAACAGGAAAAGTTGTAACTGCTGAAGAACATCAAATGAATGGCGGTTTAGGTGACAGTATAGCTCAATTATTGGGCAGAAATTATCCGGTTCCAATGGAAATGGTTGCTGTAAATGATTCTTTTGGAGAAAGTGGAAAACCCGAAGATCTGATGAAAAAGTACAATATTGACAGCTCAGATATTGTAAATGCAGTTAAAAAAGTTTTAAAAAGATAAAAATGAAAAACAAAGCCTATCTCCCTTCTGAAGTTGATTTTAAAATCGAAGACATTGCAAACCGTAATGAACCTTTGAATGTTTTGATGTGTACTCCTGACCATTTTGACATAATAGATGTTAAAAATGTACACATGGAAGGACAGGCCGGAAATTTAGATAAGGAAAAGGCAAAAAGTCAGTGGAATTCTCAAAAAGAAATTTATCAAACTCTCAAAACCCGTGGAGTTATAAATGACTATTGGGAAATCAAAGGACAGATGGACTGTGAAGATATGGTCTTCTGCGCCAATCAGACTTTTCCATGGATTAATAATAAAAATGAAAAGCTGGTAATTCTCAGTAAAATGAGGCATCCTTCCAGACAAAAGGAAGTTGCTTATTTTAAAGAGTTTTTTGAAAATAAAGGCTATCAAACAATAGATTTAAAAAAATCAGAAATGTTTGAAGGTATGGGTGATGCTATACCTCATTACGGTAAAAATTTGATTTACGGAGGCTTTGGTCACCGTACTAAAAAAGAAACCTATGACGAAATAGCTGAAACTCTAGATGTAACTATAGTCTGCCTTGAGTTAATTGACAGTCGTTTTTATCACTTAGATACTTGTTTTATCCCATTGGATGAAGAAAGTGTAATTCTGTGTCCCGAGGCATTTACTTTGGAAGGTCTGAAGGTTATAGAAAAATTGTTTTCAAATGTTATAAGAATCCCATCAACAGAAGCTTCAGGCTTGTTTTCGCTGAATGCCCATACCATTAACAATCAAAAAAACGGGAAAAAAGCTGCAATTATACAGTATGGTTCAATTTTTACCTACAATGCGCTGGAAAAGTCAGGCTTTGAAGTTTTTGAAATTGATACAGCAGAATTTATGAAATCAGGCGGGAGTGTTTTTTGTATGAAAATGATGACTTATTAAACGGCTTAGACTTCATTTTTTTCCCATTTTTCAATGGTTTCCCCTATTAGATTGAGTACTTTTTCCTTGCCGGTTTTTTTCAAAGCTGAGGTAGTTATATTGGTCGGCATAGCTTCCCATGACTCAAGCATTGCATTTTCAAAAAGGCTTTTATTATCTGAAACCGTTTTTTGGTTTATTTTATCCGATTTAGTATAAAGAATCACGAATGGAATTCCCATTTCACCAAGCATATTAGCAAAATCCAGATCATTTTGCTGAGGTTTAATTCTGATATCAATTAACAAAAAGACACAAGCCAGATTTTCCCTTTTTGACAAGTAGTTATGAATCATCTTCTCCCACTTTTCTCTGGATGTTTTTGAAGCTTTAGCATAGCCGTAACCGGGCAAATCAACTAAATACCACTCGTCATCGATAATAAAATGATTTATGAGCTGGGTTTTCCCGGGAGTTGAAGAAGTCTTAGCTAATTTCTTATTACCTGCCAGCATATTAATCAAACTGGATTTCCCTACATTAGACCGACCAATAAAAGCGAACTCCGGCAAATTTGTTTCCGGACAAACACTCAAAGAGTCAGAACTTTTTACGAATTTTGCATCTTTAATCAACATCTTCTCATAATTTTTGTTTGAAAATACAATTATAAAACGAAATAAGCTTTGTCAGAACAAGTTAAACCATATAATCAGGAAGATAGCAGTAAAAAAGAACAGGTAGAACAAATGTTCGACAACATCGCCGGCCGCTATGATTTCTTAAACAGACTTTTATCCGTAGGAATTGATAAAATCTGGAGACGTAAAGTTATTAATATTTTACGACCACACAAACCTAAGTTAATTTTGGATGTTGCTACAGGCACGGCTGATTTGGCTTTAGCCTTGAACAAGTTAAATCCGGATAAAATAATAGGCATTGACATTGCAGAAAAAATGCTGGAAATTGGCAGAACAAAAATTAAAAACAAGAATTTACCCGATAAAGTTGAGTTACTGAAAGGTGATTCTGAAGAAATTCAGTTTGAGGATAATTTTTTTGACGCTGTTACCGTTGCTTTTGGAGTTAGAAACTTTGAAAATTTAGACAAAGGCTTATCGGAGATTTTTCGGGTTACCAAGCAGGGAGGAATCGTAACAGTACTTGAGTTTTCTAAACCAACGGTCTTTCCGGTTAAACAATTTTACAGTTTTTATTTTAACTTTATCCTGCCGGTAGTAGGAAAGTTGTTTTCCGGTGACCAACGTGCATACAAATATCTCCCGGAATCCGTTAGAGTCTTTCCGGTTGGAAAAGAATTTGAAAAAAGATTACAATCAGCAGGATTTAAAAAAACCTCATGCAAAAGACTAAGTTTCGGAATCGCATCCATTTATATAGCAGAAAAATAGCCGTTTCAGTTTTATTTTTCTTATTTGCCTTCACATCCAACTCAACATTCGCGCAACAAAACTATTTAGATTTTGCGAATAAGAGTTTATACTTTGGGATTTCTCTGGGGTATAATACTTCTGATTTTAAAATTATTCATTCCAATGATTTTATTCAGGGTGATAGCATCTTGACCGTTCATACTGACAGAGGCCCCGGCTTCCAGTTGGGTATTATTTCTAATTTGGAGTTCAGCAATTATTTTGATGTTCGCTTTGTGCCTACCCTTTCTTTTGCTGAAAAAAGTCTGGATTACAAACTCAGCAACAATGAAACTGTCAGAAAAAATATAGAATCTATAAACCTTGAGTTTCCGGTAAGTATCCGTTTTAAATCTCAGCCGGTAAATGATGTTCGCTTTTATGTAATGGCAGGACTGAAGTACAATCTGGATTTAGCTTCAAATGCAGAAGCAAGACAAGCGGAAGACATGGTTAGAGTTACCCGTCATGATTACTCCGTTGAATATGGTTTAGGTATTCAAATTTACTTCCCGCTTTTTGTCTTTTCACCGGAAATAAAAATCTCCCACGGATTAGTAAATATACATGCCCCTAATGAGGATCTTATATTCTCTAACGTAATAGACCAATTATTTTCAAGGACTATTATGATAAGCTTTAACTTCGAAGGTTAATTCAGTTTAGAACTTGTTTTTCCACATCATAGATTCAATTGGCTTGATGCTGCGCTCATTGTATTTTGCATTCTGCTTGGAGTGATAGTAGTTTTTGATTTCTCCTTCAACAGCAAAATAAATTAACTGTCCTATAGGCATTCCCGCATACACTCTCACCGGTTGTGCGCAGCTAATTTCAAGTGTCCAGGTATTGCAGTAGCCCACATCCCCTTTACCTGCCGTTGCATGTATATCTATTCCCAACCTTCCAATGCTTGACTTTCCCTCTAAAAATGGAACATGTGCGTGAGTCTCAGTGTACTCTTCTGTAACACCTAGGTATAGTGTATTTGGTTGTAAAACATATCCCTCTTCAGGAATTTCAACAGAAATGATAGTATTGTGCGCTTTGGCATCCAGAACCCTGTCTTTATAAACCGCCAAATGTTTACTTAAATGAACATCATAAGAATTGGTACCCAAACAATTTTCTTTAAAAGGTTCAATCTTAATAGTGCCTTTTTCCATTTCTTCAAGTATGCGCTTATCTGAAAGAATCATAAAGTTATTTTTAAAAAAGTTTTGCCGTAAAGATACATTCAGCAATTAAATTTTCTTAGGATTATCTACTGAATATTTACTCCCCGCATCATCACTACCTTATCGTCTCCGCAAGTAATTATCATTTCAGGGTCATCCAGCCAAATTATATCGTTTACTGAATTTTTGTGTGAAATCATTTTATCTTTTTCTATCACTTTTATCAATTTCAACGAGTATGTATCCCAAATTTTTACCGCCTTATCTCTGGATGCTGTTGCAAACCATTTTCCGGAAGGATGAAACGCAATTTGATTTATGGTAAACAAATGAGCCGGCACAGACATTAGCAATTCGTAATTATTTTTTACATCCCATATTGAATAATGAGCATCCCGGCTTCCGGCGACTAAAAGTGAACCATCAGGCGAATATGCCAGAGTAAAAACCGAGCTTTTGTGATGCTTTAGGATTCTTTTAATTTTGAATTCCTTATCCAAAATATAAGTATCACCATCACTGGATGAAAATGCTATATCTCCACTTCCTGCTGAACATGAAAACCTTCTGAGGCTCTTACCACTAAGTTGATGCTTCCTTACTAAATCATAATTATTAGTATCCCACATAGAAAACATTCCGTCTCCCCCGGCAGCTAATAGTAAGGATTTATCGAAAGGCAACAACTGTAAATCAAAAATACTATTTTCATGTAAGGCCAGGTGCTTTAATTCTTTTCGGTGTTCTAAATCTAAGACATGTATGCCGCCATTCATCTGCCCTATAAATAAAACCGGCTGATTTTCATGTAAGGCAATGGAAAATATCTGAGTGTCTATTTGAGCAATCACCTTACCGTCAGACTCCGGATGATCAATACTCCACTCAACGACCATCCCATCCCCACCGGCAGATAAAACAGTTCGATTTTGTGGTACATAGTGCAAACGATATAATGAAGATTTATGCCCGGTATGTATACTAGGGTCTTTTAATTTTATTGAATTCATATGATTTTGTAAATTTACTCAATTACCCATAATTTCAAGCCTTAAATAAAAAAAAATGAGTCTTATAAAGCTTCTGGAAACAACCGGAGAAACAAAAATTGGTGTTTGGAAAATGGAAGAAGAAGATGCATTTTTTTCTGAAAAACTAATCTTAAATGCCTATGACACTGAGGTTTTAAACAAAAGATCGCATCCGATAAAGAAAAAAGAATGGCTTGCCTCTCGATTTTTACTTAAATCTTTACTAAACTACAAAAAACAATTAATTTTAAAAGCAAATGGAAATGGCAGACCTTTTCTGGAAAACCACAAAGCAGAAGTGTCACTTTCTCACAGTCACGAAATGGTGGCTGCAATATGCAGCTACGTTTATAAAGTGAGTATTGACATTGAAAAAATCCAGCCTAAGATTCTGAATATCACTAAGAAGTTTTGCAGTGATGATGAAAAAGAAATGGTAAAAAATATGGATGAAGTACTTTTTTATACCATTATATGGTCTGTTAAAGAAACTGCTTTTAAACTCTATGACGATTATCATCTGGCTTTTAAAGAAAATATTCAAATCACCGCTTTGATTTTTAAAGGTGATAAAGGCCATTGTATAGTAGAAATTAATAAATCAGGCTTCTATAAAAAACTTAAAGTTCCGGTTTACTTAATCCGGGAGAATTATATTTTAAGCTATTCTACTTTATAGAAATATTACCGAATTCCGTAGAAATAATTTACTTCAGGATTACACTTTTCAGCATATCAGCATATTTTTTCTGAAAAGTATATAATTTATCGAGTTCTATCAAGTGGTCTTGTATTTTTTCTAAATCATTATTCTTTTCTGCCTCCTGAATTTGCAGACGTTCTTTCTCACAAAGATTTAAAATCACTTTTAAGTTAAATCGCAGGTATGTGGTAATTAAATCATTTTCAGCTCTTTTTTCACGCGACATCAAATAAATTTGGTGCTTTTCAGCCCAATTATTGCTCGGTTCCGGAAGATTCATGAAAATATCGATTACAAAGTCTTTTTGTTCTTTATTATCAGATTGATAGAAAAATTCGGGAGTAGGACATATTTTACCTTCAGTCCAGTGTGATTTCATCTTTTTAAACACTTCAATTGCATGATTATTTTTAAAATAACCTTCATTTATCTCTTCAAATATAAAGGTGGCAATTGTCTTTTCTTCATCATAGATGTTATTCCCAAACTCAAGTAAAATACGGATAACATCTTTTTCCTGATAATCAGAACTAACTTCTAATTCAGCCGCCTCTTTTGTCTCAGTTGCTAAAAGCTCTTCTTCCAAATTTGAATATTCCTGGAAGTTCGTTTCTTTTGTTCTCTTTTTTTGCTGGTCAAAATAATCTTTACGAAGTATTCTGGCTATTTTCTTAAATAATAAATCTTCCGGGAGATCCAGTTTTTTAGAACATTCTCTTATATAAATAGTACGCTTAATCGGGTCATTTATAAGTGCTATAGTTTCTGTTAACAGGTTCGCTGCTTTTGCTATAGATGATGGATCTTTGCCTTCTTTTTTCAAAAAATCATCTGCCAAGAAAATTATGAAGTCTGTAGCCTTTTCTTCAATAAACTTTAAAAACCCGTCTCCACCCAGTTTTCGAACATATGAATCCGGGTCTTCTCCATCCGGTAGAATAACTATTTTTATATCCAGCCCTTCACGTAAAATAATTTCCATTCCTCTTTTGGCAGCGTTAATTCCTGCGCTGTCACCATCATAAATAAGGGTTATTTTATCTGAAAGACGCTTAATCAAACGTACCTGATCCTCAGTCATAGCTGTCCCTGCCGTTGCTACTACGTTCTCAATACCGGACTGTACTAAAGAGAGGACATCTGTATAACCTTCTACTAAAAAGCAATTATTATTCTGTCTGATAGAATTTCTGGCTGCACTGATCCCATAAAGAATCTTACTTTTACTGTAAATAATGGATTCAGGGCTGTTCAGATATTTTGGCTGATTTTCAGCACTCTTTAAAATTCTACCACCAAAAGCAACTACCTTTCCGGTATAGTTATGAATGGGAAAAATAACTCTGGCTCTGAAAAAATCATAAGCATGCTCATTTTTTTCTCTGATCAGGCCTGCTTTGATAAGTAACTCTTTTTTATATCCGGCTTGCAAAGCTGCTTCTGTAAAAGCTGAGAAGCTTTCTTTTGAATACCCGAGTTGAAATAGCTGTATTGTCTTTTTGGTAAATCCCCGTTCTTTAAAGTAAGTTTGTCCAACCTGAATTCCTTCTTCAGACTCCCACAAAGTTTTTTCAAACCATTCTGCAGCAAACTTAAAAATCAAAAACAAGCTTTCCTTTTCATCATCTGTTCGTTTCTGTTCTTTATCATCTACTGATACATCCGGAATTTGAATATTATACTTCTCTGCAAGTTTCCGCAAGGCTTCCGGATAAGAAAGATTATCAACTTCTTTTACGAAACTGATACTATCACCTCCTACCCCGCAACCAAAACACTTAAAAATACCTTTTTGGGGAGATACCATCATAGAGGGAGTCTTTTCATTATGAAAAGGACATAAGCCAACATAGTTTGCCCCTCTCTTTTTTAAGCGCACATAATCCCCTACAACATCCTCTATTTGGGCGTTATATAAAATTTCCTGTACGACACTATCCGGTATAAATGACATAATTAATCACAAAAATAAACTAATTTATACAGTTCAAATAAAACTTTTTTTTTCTAAACAGATAAAAAAGACATTTTAAAATAATAGTAAAAAAGTTATGCTAAAACTACATGAAATACTTGAAAAATCTGCATTTGAAGACTAAAAACATAAGTGTCTGGTTTGCTGTTTTTTATAACTATATAAAAATATTGGCACGTTATTAGATAATGTTTTAAAAAAAAAGGAGGATATTATGAAACGCTCAATTTTACTTTTGACAATTTTTTCCCTGTTATCTTTAAGTTCTTTTGCTTATCATAACACAAGTACTTTTAGTTTCAGGATGGATAACAACGAAAATGTATTTATCATTTTAGGAAATTATCACTATGGACCGGCTTCAAGTTTTGAATTTGACATTCAGGCAGGGAGGTATAACCTTAAAGTGGAAAGAAGATTTAATACTTACTTTGGCTATACTACCCATGTTTTGTACAATGGCCATATAAATATCCGCAATAATATGCATGTGTTTGCCAGTTTGAATCATTTTAATCGCCTGAATATATCTGAGAAAGTTAAAAACTATACTCCACACTGGGGTAATCCGAGCGCCGGATACAACACTTGTCCTTCAGCCGGAGCTGTAACTCAAACAGTATATTATGAATATTCGCATCATCATCCTGTTGTTCAACCTATGAATAGCCAATCATTTAATAATCTATTGGCTACAATTAGAAATCAGTCTTTTGACAGTTCTAAAAGACAAGTGGCTAAGCAAGTAATTTCCAATAATTACTTTAGCACTTCACAGGCAAAGGCGATTATCAGATTATTTACTTTTGAAAGCAGCAAATTAGAAATAGCCAAATATATTTACAACAATACTATTGATAAAGAAAACTACTTTACCGTTTATGATGAGTTTACCTTTAGTAGCAGTGTAAGAGAATTATCAAGATATATATCTCAATACTAATTTTTCTCACTCTTTCTTTGCTTGAAAAGCCTGAATATTATTTTCAGGCTTTTCTTTTTTTATTTAAACATAAAAGTGTTTAGAAGTACCCTTAAAAAGTTTCTTCAGTTTTAGATTGAATATTGTATTTTTGCCCAAATCAACCATTAAATATGTCCTCAGCCAAAACCGGAATTTTATTGTTAGAAGATGGAACAATCTTTAAAGGAAAAGCAAGTGGAAAATTAAAAACCTCATCCGGGGAAATTTGTTTTAATACCGGAATGACAGGTTACCAGGAAGTTTTCACAGACCCCTCATATTCCGGGCAACTACTGGTTATGACAAATGCCCACATTGGCAATTACGGCTATCAAACTGAAGAAACTGAATCTGATAAAGTCCAGATTTCCGGATTAATTTGCAACCGTTTTTCTTCTTTTTACAGTAGAAAAAGTGCAGATGGAAGCTTAGAGTCATTCCTTACCGAAAATGAAATATTGGTTATACACGATATAGATACGCGCGCATTGGTACATCATATCCGTAAAAAAGGAGCCATGAATGCTATCATTTCCGGTGAAGACAAGTCAATAGAAGAACTAACAGAAATGCTGAAAAACACACCTTCCATGGAAGGTTTGGAATTATCCAGCAAGGTTTCGGTTAAGGAAGCTTATGAATTTGGAAATCCTAATGCTGAAATTAAAATAGCCGCTCTTGATTTAGGTATCAAGAAAAACATACTGCGTTGTTTGGATGAAAGAGCTTGTTTTATAAAAGTATTTCCTGCAAAAACGAGCTTTAGCGAAATGGAAAAGTGGAATCCGAATGCTTATTTTATTAGCAATGGACCCGGTGACCCATCCCCTATGGATTATGCAATTCAAACGGTTAAAGAAATACTCGATGCTAAAAAACCAATTTTTGGAATTTGTTTGGGCAATCAGATTTTAGCTTTAGCATGCGGACTAAAAACTTTTAAATTACATCACGGTCACAGAGGATTAAATCATCCTGTTATAAATAATAAAAGTCGATTGAGTGAAATAACCAGTCAAAATCATGGATTTAGTGTGAGTACAGAAAATTTAGAAAACTTTCCCAATATAGAAGTGACCCATACTAATCTTAATGACAATACAATTGCCGGAATTCGTTTAAAAGACAGACCGGCTTTTGCTGTGCAGTATCACCCTGAATCATCGGCAGGTCCTCATGATTCAAGATATCTTTTTGATGATTTTGTGAAAATGATTAAAGAAAACATGTTAACTCATTCAATAACCCCTTAAAGAATAAAAAATGGGTAAAATAACAAATGTACATGCCAGAATGATCTTTGACTCCAGAGGAAACCCTACACTTGAATGTGAGGTTACAACATCCGGTGGACATACGGGCAGAGCTGCGGTTCCATCAGGAGCTTCTACCGGTGAATTTGAAGCTGTTGAGCTAAGAGATGGCAATCAAGATGAATACATGGGTAAAGGCGTTTCAAAAGCTATTAATAACGTAAATAAAGTTATCAAACCTATTTTAATAGGTAAAACAGTTTTTGAACAAAAAGAAATAGATAAACTACTTATTGATACAGATGGTACATCCAATAAAGCAAATTTAGGGGCAAATGCTATTTTAGGTGTTTCTCTGGCAGTAGCAAGGGCTGCTTCTTTAGAAAAAAACATTCCTTTATTTCGCTATCTCGGCGGTAAAAATTCTAATACACTGCCTATTCCTCTAATGAATATATTAAACGGTGGTTCACACGCTGACAATAAAATAGATTTTCAGGAATTTATGATTGTACCCGTCAAAGCCTCAAGTTTTTCTGAAGCTTTAAAAATGGGTGTTGAAGTTTTCCATCAGCTGAAAAAAGTTTTAAAAAAGAATGGTTATTCAACGAATGTGGGTGATGAAGGTGGCTTTGCACCAAATTTAAATTCCAATGAAGAAGCTATTGAAATTGTAATAGAAGCTATTGAAAAAGCTTCCTATAAAGCCGGTGAAGATATATTTATCGCCTTAGATCCGGCAGCTTCAGAATTCTTTAATAAAGAAGAAAATGTCTATGAATTTAAATGGTCTTCCGGACAAAAACTAAGTCCTGAAGAAATGGTAAGTTACTGGGCAGAATGGATTGATAAGTATCCCATTATATCAATAGAAGATGGTTTATACGAAGATGATTGGAATGCCTGGAAATTACTTACTGAAAGAGTTGGTAAAAAAATTCAATTAGTGGGTGACGATTTGTTTGTAACAAATGTGGATCGATTAAAAAAAGGAATTGAAAATAATATAGCAAACTCAATATTAATAAAAGTAAATCAAATTGGCACACTTACTGAAACTATTGATGCAATTCATTTAGCACAAAAATCCGGATACACAACAGTTATAAGCCACAGGTCAGGTGAAACTGAAGACACAACCATAGCAGATTTGGCAGTAGCCTTTAATACCGGTCAAATAAAAACCGGTTCTGCTTGCCGCACAGACCGAATGGCCAAATACAATCAATTGCTGAGGATAGAAGAATATTTAGGCGATAAGGCTTACTATCCCGGCAAAAATTCTGAATTATTAAAGAATTAAAGAAAGTTCACTTTGTATCTTTAACTTAAAAGCTATGATTTAATAGGTTTTAAAATAAGAATTAAGTAATTTTAAGTATGAATCGGATTAAAAAAATATTTGCATCTAAATATTTAACCTACCTGAAGAATAAATACGTACTCACTGTAATCGTGTTTACATTCTGGATTTTAGTTATGGATCAACATAATTTGATTTTTCAGTACCGCTTAAATAAAGAACTCAGCGAGGCTCAAAAAATGGAGCAATATTATTTATCAAAAATAGAAGAAGTAAATAAACAAAAAACACATTTGTTTACCAGTTCAGAAAATTTAATTCAATTTGCCCGCGAACAGTACTTGATGAAAAAAGAACATGAAGATATTTTTATAATTGTTAAAGACGCCAAATAATGTCTGCCAAATGGCTGCTTTACGGGGCCAATGGTTATACCGGCAAGTTAATCTTAGAAGCCGCTGCGCAAAGTAATAACCTACCAATTATCAGCGGTAGAAACTCAAAACAAATAGAAGAATTAGCAGATAAATACGGTTGTCAATACCTGATTTCAAACTCTGAGAATCTTTCTGAAAAGTTGAATAATCAATTCGGAAATATCAAACTAATATTGAACTGCGCAGGTCCTTTTGTAAACACATATAAAGGGGTTATAAAGGCTTGCTTAGACCACTCTATACATTATACAGATATAACCGGTGAATGGACCGTCATGGAGGCTTTAGCTGCTTTTCATCAAGAAGCGGTCGAAAAGAACATTGTAGTCATGCCGGGAGTAGGTTTTGATGTTGTTCCTACAGATTGCCTTGCACTTAAATTGTCAGGGATGATTTCTAATCCTGAAAAGTTAATTTTAGGTTTTGCAGGCATGAATAAAGCTTCAAGAGGCACTTTGAAGTCTGCTGTTTATCATGCTGACAAAGGGAACTATATACGTTTGGGCGGTAAGATTCAAAAGATTCCATTTAAAAATACTAATGAATGTATTGAAATTAATAAGCGTAAATTTAATCTTATCAACATCCCCTGGGGAGATATCTTTACAGCCTACTATACTACTAATATACAGAATATAGAAGTGCAAACATCTGTATCTAAAAAAGCAATTAAGTATATAAGTTCCATTAACTTGCTAAAGCATATCTTTAAGATAGGTTTATTAAAAAATTTAGCTATAAATTATATAAACAATAAACTACCTGAAGGTCCGGAAGAATCTGATAAAAAAGATAGTGTCACATATGTTTTTGGGAAAGTCACAAATAGTAACGGAGAATCAGCAGATTTGTGCTGGTCCACACCTGATGGCTATACCTTAACAGTAATGACCTCACTTAAAATCATTGAATTTATATTAAATGACCCAAAAATATCCGGTTTCAAAACACCTGCAGGAGCTTATGGGTTTGAGTGGTTTCTTAATCTGGAAAACATAAACACAGATATAACTAAAAAGAGTTGCTAACCGATAGTTAACAACTCTTTTCAATAGTTTTTATTTAGTTTATTTCCTACGAGGAAATAATATGTCTTTTAAAATTCATTTTCCACACCGAAACGTTCTCTTTCCTGACGCTCTAATTTTCTGTTTAAGCCAAGCACTTTACTAACTTTCAAACCGGTAAAGAAATACCAATCTCTGTTAGCATCTCCTCTTTTATTATTAAGGAAGTTTTTATGGTACGGCTTATTTGGATTTCTTACCATTGAAGGGTCTATCAATATATCAACTACGTCATGAGTAACCCCGTAAACATCTGTAACTTGTCCATAATCGGGTGCATTTGCTTTAATAGCATCAAATGTACCGTCTTCGTCCAGATAGAAGAATCCACCAATATCATCCAGGTAATCTGTAAACGTAAATCTAAAGCCTAACTCAGCTGTTAGTACAAAAGACTTCTGAATGATGAAATTTAAGTTAACACCAAAGGGTACACTAATTTGTCTTAAACTATAATGATCTCTTCCTGCACCCGGTACATTTTGACCTTCAGTACCAATTGGATGTAAATCATACCATTCATCAGTAAATACATGCTCACCCAACTCATCATTTAAGCCCAAATAAGCTCTTGCCTGAGGATTAAATTGATATGCTGCTATACCTGCGAATAAAGATGGAGCAAATCTTTCTCCTCGATTAACGCCATATTGCATCAGATACCATTCTATATTTGCTGAAATTTCATAAATTGGAGATCTGAAATGGACTGCTCTTCTTACTCTATTAGGATCTAATTCATTAAAGTCTGTTCCGGAAAGCATACCATATCTAAAACCGAGAGATGCGCTAAACCATCTGGATATATTATATTTACCAAAAATACCAAAGGCAAGATTGAACTCATCCTGATCTATATTCGCTCTGGTCAACTCCCCTGCATAATTAGAAAGACCTAAAAATAAACCTACTTCAAAAGTTCTTGCAAGAGATACATAAGAGCCTAAGTAAGATAAATCACCCACTTCAGATAAACTCTCTAAAGTTCTCAGTGAAGCAGCAGATGGTTCGAATGAACTTCTTTGACTTACAACATCACCTGTTGAGGCAAACTGAGGAACAAAACCCTCTCTATACAGACGACTGTATCTGTTTACTGCCTGAAGCTGTCCGATTGGAAATTCAGGTACTTCAAAACCTTCCTCATCTACAAAATTATAGAATACAATATATCCGAGTTTGTTTCTTAGGAAATTCGGTTCAGAAACTCTGAAAGATAGTTTAGTATTATTCTCAGACCATCTGGCTGTGTCAATATCAATATTCTGAACATTTACTTCATTGTTGATTGTATCAAAATACAGAAAATCCATTTGATAATCATCAATACTAGTAACCGGTCTGTTGAAGTAAACATCAAAATTGACATTTAGACCGCTTACTTCAGGTAGTTTAGTATAATCATTTATTTCAACTCCATCCCAGTCAACCCTGTAAATATGACCATGTACATTTGGTGAAGGTTTTTCCAAAATCGGTTCAGCTATCAATAATGGAAGGTTATTATTATGATAGAAGTGATCGAAAGTTGAGTAAATATAGTTTTTGTCTTTAGATCTAAAGAAATTTTCTGAAACGTTAAAAGATTCTCCATTACCTTGTATACCAAAGCTAATCTCTCTTATAATACTATCAGTAGATGCATTTATCTGGTAATTATTAAAAATAGAATTGCGTTTGATTGAGGCAAGGTAAGCCTTATCTTCATTGTCGAACAAACCAAAAACCGGTGTATTCGATGGGATTCCTTTGTCAACACCATATACAACATTGTTAGTAATCAGGTTTTCAGTAAAGTTTAACTCAAGGTGGTCACTTTGGAAATCTTCTATATAAATACTACCCCAATTATTTACAAAATTATTTCTGTTAAAAGTTACCTCAGCTTTTTGGTTAAAATCACCGGTACCAACTGTTGAAGGCATTTGAATTAAAATTGAAGATTGCCCGGACTGTATATCCTGAAAAACTGTATTCTCGACTTTAACGGTTTTTCTAAACCAGTTTGATTCAAGTAAAAGCGGCTTCTCCAACTCAGTAAATTTTGCATATCGTATATTGATTGCAGAACCTCTATTGCCTCTAACAACTATACCGTCACCTCTAAAAACCTCATCCTTACTTAAAAGATGAACGAAATTATTTGCTGTTCCATTTATATTTAAACCGCCTTCAACTACCAAAGTTGTATTAGGGGAGAAAATCAATGTTACATTTTCAGGAATTGTTAATGTTGCTTCAGAAGATACGCGTACATTATGCTGTATCAAATACTTCTGACCACTTGTCAGGCTTCTGTTTTCATCAATAAATCCCTCTAATACAGTTGCATTAGACAAATCCAAATGATGACTTGCTTCTGATTTAAGTGGAATGAATATAGTAACAAACAGACTCGTAAAGAGTAGATATCTGAGCGTTATTAACATTTTTATAGAATTTAAACTTTTCATCGCAAGTAATATTTAGTCTTTAGTTAATTTTTATTGAATATTGATAATTAGAGGGCTAATGTACTCATTAGTTCCATCCGGTCCTTTAATATGTATATTATCAAACACATAGATATCTCCTGGCTGAGCTAAGTCAATAAGCTCTCTGGATTTTCCTGAAAAGTATGACCCCTGAACAGATTCACGAAAGATTCCTAACCCTTCTCCATTTATATAAACTACTTCATAGTCTATGATTCTATAACGAGGGTCGATATCTAAATCTTCCAGTTTGACAGACAACCCATTCTGTAATTTGAATAATGAAGCAGCGAATTCTCCACTGGTTCGGTTATGTATTTGTGCCACAGGCTTAGGTAAGTTTCTGGCAACAAAACTTTGTTCGGCTACTGTTCTCTTTGTTCCATCCGCTCTGGTCTCTGTCAATGATATTCTGACTCTTCCCTGACGATTAACTCTTGCATAATATTGATCTCCAACTTTGTGAAGCTCACCATTTGAAATTTCAACATTATACTCTCTGTCTTCTCTACTTGGTTTAACTATATTAATCGGATTATCGACACCTATATATAGATTATTAAACTTCTCTTGATTTATAACCGGTTTTTGCTCTTTTACTTCATACTTTATTTCGAAAGGTCTTTCAGCAGTACGTCTCATATCAAATGTAAGATCTCCGTCTTCAGTTACTTCCTCAAAGTCAGTATCAGAAGGCATCTTTTGAACAAGACCTCTAACAACTTTTTCCCCCGGACTGTCAGTATCCAACTCAATTCTCGCGACGCCATCCTGAAATTGAACTCTCCGCTGAACTCTTCCGGCTTCATCGTAAATAATAACTTCAAAATCTGACTCAAGTTCTTTCTTAGACACAGAAGGCAACCGAACTAATGCAATTCCTTCTTCGCCTAAATTATAAGTATCACCCGGTAGTCCCTTATCTATAAACACATCTTCGATTAATGGGTCTTCCGTAACAGTATCCATTACAATTACCCCCGGAAACTCCAAATAACTCTCAGATAAATCATGTAATGAACTCATTACTGCAGATTCTGCAATTCTCAAGTCATGCTGAAACTTAGATAAAATGGTAACTACAGCAGCTAATGGAACATTATCGAAATAGTATTTTTCCCATTCGAAGACAATGCCCGTAGACTTTCTTAAAGTATCTGTAGTCACTAAAATGGTATCCAGCATTCTTCTTTGCTGATCACCAAGTATCAACATAAGTTCCGACTTAGCTTCTTCAATAGTTGATTTAATTTCAGATGCTTTGCCGGATCGATAAAGCATTCTGGTCGGAAGTAAGGGATCCAAACCACTATCTAAGTGACCATGCCTGTTATAGCCTCCTGACTCTTCCACAAGTCTGACCTTAATTTCATCTAGATACTCAATTGCTCCACGTGTAATTTCACGGGTTCTAACTATCTGACTAAAAGCCGGACCAAAACGTGCTGAATCATATTCACTTATGGTTTGGACTGCTTTTAACACTTTCTCATTACTCGCATCAAGCCGGTAATTCGCTCTTTCTAAAGAACGATTTAAATCTGTATAGGTTTCGATAAACTCCACCGGCATAATGAGAACAACATAGGCTATAAGTAAAAGGTAAAGCAAATTTACCAGTCGTTGCCTTAATGGATTAGTTGTTTTCATTTTTTTTTATCTTATTTAATAAAGGTATTCCTATTTCTAAGTCTAATTAATAGTCAGAAGAATATTTAGTCTAAATTCTTTCCGCCCATTACATTCAATACTTTATCATATTGCTTAGACATATCAGACATACTTTTATTCAGTCTGTTAATTTCACGTTCAAAATTTTCAGAAGAAACACGCATTCTGTCAATCTGCTCATTCAAATGAGCCAGATTAGATGTTTCAGACATTTTGTGAACATTGTTCTCCAGCTTCTCAATGCTATTTGTCAAACGTTCAATAATCATAGGGTCAACATTTGCTTTTTGGACCATTTCTTCTAATTGTTCCACACCTGTTGGCTGGTCTGTAGTCAATTGAGGAAAAAGTTTATCCCATTTGTATTCTTTTTCCGGTCTTTTTAACTCAAAAGCTGAAATAAAGAATACTATTGCTTCCGTTGTCAGGCCTATAAATAGCATTTCGTTGGCGTATTGCCAATTTAAGAATTTGAACATCATACCGGTGATTACTATTGATGCACCGATACCATATGCCATTGTCAAACCGTCTAATTTTCCTTTAACTTTTGCTTCCATAATGCTTCTGATTAGATATTAAGTTGCTAATATATAAATTATTTGAAAAAAATACTACCTATTGCAAATTTTAGATTCATAAATCTTTCGACAAAATTAACTTAATTAATTTTATAACAGCAAATAAAATAAACAATTTAGCTTGTCAGATTAATGTTAATCTATTGTTTATAATTAATTAAAGGTCTATTAAAAATATAAATTTTGACAAACCTATAAAATGCCTTAGTCTATTACCATATATAAATATTGCTAAAATTATCGGGTGCAAAATAGTAAGTATTTTGTTAACAAACAAACAAAAATAAAAAGGCTTTAAAAAATAGGCTGAGTAAGAAGTCGTATATTATTGACAATATTTACGTATCATTTCATCTGCACGCCTCTCTCCAAGGTTTCTGGACCTCAGCCAATCCGCACAGGCAGCGGATTGGGAACCGGTTAGCTGCTTGGCACTTCCTGAAAGAAAATAATTAATTCCGTTAATGTATTCTGTTAAAAATTCTGTTGTTTCACTATTATGGTAAATATTTTCTTTAACATTTACAAAAAGTGCCGCATTAAAATCGTTTACTGCAAGAAAATACTGATTAAGTTCATAATAACAACTCCCTCTATGGCTAAGTGCTAAGTGCATTAGGTCGCTATTAGAAGGACTGCTTCGAATAACTTCTGTTAAAAGCGGAAGGGCTGATTCAAAATCTTCCGTGTTTAAAAAATCTAATGCATTATTATAAGTAACCAACAATTCCTCTATTTTATCTTCTTCTGCTTTAAGCTCTGCAATTGCTATAAACATAATTAATATAACCGGGGAGAATGTAAAAATTATTTTCTGCATGGGGTATTTTTTAAAATGAGTATCCCAAAAATAAAAAAAGCTTCGAATAATTCGAAGCTTTTTTATTTGCAGTCCGTAGGGGAATCGAACCCCTGTTACCAGGATGAAAACCTGGCGTCCTAACCCCTAGACGAACGGACCGTTTTTCATAAGACGTTGCAAAGATAAAAATAATTTTATTTTTAAAACAAAGAATTTTAAAAAAAATTTTAAGCATACTTTAGGATAGTTTAACTTTGTAATCAGAGAGTGACTTTTTCATACTTTCTATTTTATCGATTACCATTAAATTAAAATGATGAAAAAAGTTAGAATTGCTATAAATGGGTTTGGCAGAATTGGCAGGCTTACAACAAATTATATTAACAAAGTTTTTGCTAATGAATTAGAAGTTGTAGCTGTAAATGATCTTACAGATAACAAAACACTCGCTCATCTGCTAAAATATGACTCTGCTCATGGCGTCCAGGATTTTGAGATAAGTTATGATGATAAAAAAATTACAGCAGGTAAAAATGAAATTTTAGTTTTTAGTGAAAAAGACCCGGAAAATTTACCCTGGGGTGATTTAGATATAGATATTGTTTTGGAATGTACCGGAAAGTTCAGAAAAGCTGATGTTTTATCTAAACACATTAAAGCAGGTGCTAAAAAAGTAATTCTTTCTGCTCCTTCAAAAGATAATAGTGTTAAATCGTTTGTACTAGGTGTTAATGATAGTGAAATTACTGCGGGCGATACCATAATCAGTAATGCGTCCTGCACTACTAACTGTTTAGCGCCGATGGCGAAAATATTAAATGAAAACTGGGGTATTGAAGAAGGTTTTATGACCACCGTTCACGCTTACACCGGTGATCAAAATTTACAGGATGGCCCGCACAAAGATTTACGAAGGGCAAGAGCTGCTGCTCAAAACATAGTGCCGACAACTACCGGTGCAGCACAAGCAGTGGAATTAGTGATTCCTGAACTAAAAGGTAAACTATCCGGCTTTGCTGCCAGAGTTCCGGTTATTGATGGTTCTTTAACAGACTTTACCTGCTTGCTTAAAAAGCATGCTACAAAAGAAGAAATAAATCTAACTTTCAAAAGAGCAGCTGAAAGCAATTTAAAAGGTTTGCTTGAATATACTGAAGAACCATTGGTTTCTTCTGACATAATCGGAAATAATCATAGTTGCATTTTTGATTCCTCTTTAACCGACGTTAGAACAAAACTGGTTAAAGTAATTGGTTGGTATGATAATGAACAGGGATATGCTGCGAGAATGGCTGACATGTGTATTTGTCTAAAAAAATATATTTAAAAATGACTTTACGTACAATAGATGATGTCAATTTTAGTGGAAAAAAAGTGCTATTGCGAGTGGACTTTAATGTGCCTGTGAAAGAAGGCAAAATTTCAGATGAAACAAGAATTAATGCTGCTCTTCCTACTATAGAAAAAGTATTAAAGGATGGGGGGAAACTGATTATCATGTCCCACTTTGGAAGACCTAAGTCAGGCTATGAAGAAAAATTCAGTTTGCACCAAATTAAAAAAAGGCTGGCGGAAGTGACCAATACCGTTGTTAATTTTAACGGCTTTACAATTGGTAACGAAGCTGAAAAAATGAGCAATGATTTAAATCCCGGAGAAATCTACCTACTCGAAAATACCCGCTTTTTTGAAGGAGAAACCAAAGGTGATAAGGATTTTGCCGAAAAACTTTCCAAACTGGGAGATATTTATATCAATGATGCTTTTGGAGCGGCTCACAGAGCGCATGCTTCAACCACGACTGTAGCATATTTTTTCCCGCCGGATTACAGGATAGCAGGAAAGCTTATGGAAAGTGAAATTAAAAATGCTGAAAAAGTTTTACTGAATCATCAAAAACCTTTTACTGCCATTCTGGGTGGTGCAAAAGTTTCGGATAAAATAAATTTAATTGAGCAATTGACTGAAAAAGCAGACAACATACTTATAGGCGGTGGCATGGCTTATACTTTTATTAAGTCTGAAGGTGGAGAAATAGGAAACTCCCTTTTTGAAAAAGAAAGCATTCCTGTGATTGAAAAAATAAAAGAAATAGCCGAAAAAAATAATTGCAGGTTAATTTTACCTGAAGATTCAATTATTGCAGACAGCTTTTCAGAAACAGCTTCCGTTAAAACCGTTAAAAGTAAAGAAATTCCGGAAAATTGGATGGGTCTGGACATAGGGCCTGAAAGTCGTAAAACTTATTCCGAAATCATTTTAGAATCTAAAACAATTCTATGGAATGGGCCAATGGGTGTTTTTGAAATGGAACCCTTTCAGCATGGCACAGCAGAAATTGCAAAAAAAGTTGCTGAAGCTACTGAAAATGGATGCTTTTCTTTAGTTGGTGGTGGAGACTCTGTTTCTGCTGTTAAAAAATTTAAGCTGGAAGAAAAAATCAGCTATATCTCTACAGGTGGCGGAGCTTTATTAGAGTTTTTTGAAGGGAAAAAGCTACCCGGAATTATCGCATTAACAAACGAATAAATTATTTAAAATAAACCCCCGCCTATTTTTGCATTAACTTTGTTGATTACATCCCCTAAGTGTTCAGGATTCTCAGCAAAATTAATTTTATCAACATCTATTATCAGTAAGTTGCCTTCGTCATAAGCGGTAATCCACTTTTCATAATACTCATTTAGTCTTTTCAAGTAATCCAAACGGATATTTTCTTCATAATCCCGTCCTCTCTTCTGTATTTGATTCACTAAAGTAGGTAAAGATGCTCTCAAATATATAATCAAATCCGGAGGTCCAATCATATAACTTATGGTTTTAAACAAACTCAGGTAATTCTCAAAATCCCGGGTAGACATCAGGCCCATAGCATTTAAATTGGGTGCGAAAATATTTGCATCCTCATAAATAGTTCTGTCCTGAACTACCGTTTGCTCACCTTCTTTAATTTTTATAGCCTGCTTAAAACGATTATTTAAAAAGAAAATCTGCAAATTAAACGACCATCTCCTCATATCATTATAAAAATCAAATAAGTAAGGATTGTTGTTTACCTCCTCATAGTGGGCTTCCCATTTAAAATGCTTAGCCAGCTTTTCAGTTAAGGTTGTTTTCCCGGAGCCGATATTGCCGGCTACAGCTATATGCTTTATTTTATTAGTCTGAGAGTCTTTCTCTGTCATTTTTTTAAATTTTAAATACTTCCAATACCTATAGTTTCCTTAACTTCTTTCAATGTTTTTGATGCAGATTCTCTGGCTTTCTCTTGTCCCTGTTTTAGTATTTTCTGTAAGTTTTCTTTATCATTTTGTATATCTGTAATTCTTTGCCTGATTGGATTGGTAAAATTAATAATATCCTCTGCAAGTTGTTTTTTTAAATCCCCGTAGCGTATTGAACAATCTTTATAAGCATTGATAAAATGAGTTTTGGTACTTTCATCGGAAACCAAACTCATGATATCAAAAATATTTTTTATCGGCTCTGAAAGAGGGCTATCAGGTTCAGTCGGCCCGGCATCTGTTACTGCCCTCATTACCTTCTTTTTAATTGAACCCGGATCTTCGACAAGATAAATAGCATTACCGGGTCCTTCAGACTTTCCCATTTTACCGCTTCCATCCAGTCCCGGTACTTTAACTAATTCCTCACTAAAATTAAACGCCTGAGGCTCCGGAAACACTTCACAATTATATAAATGATGAAATCTTTTTACAAAATTACGGGTCATTTCAAGATGTTGAATCTGATCCTTGCCCACCGGAACTTTATTGGCTTTATGAATAATTATATCTATTGCCATCAATACCGGATATGTCAGCAAACCTGCGTTTATATTTTCCTGTTGCTTGCTAACTTTATCCTTATAAGTTGTACACCTCTCAAGTTCACCTTTATAAGCAATCATATTAAAAATAAGATAAAGCTCGGCAATTTCAGGTATATCACTTTGCAAATACAATACTGTTTTTTCAGGATCAAGACCACATGCCAGATATTCACTTAACACATAGCTTACATTTTGCTTTAATTCTCCACTTTTAGGATGTGTCGTTAAAGAATGATAATCCGCTATAAAAAAGAAAGTTTTATAGGACTCCTGGAGCTTCACAAAGTTTTTTACAGCTCCGAAATAATTACCCAAATGCAGGCGCCCGGTAGGACGGACACCACTAACGACAGTTTCCATGTTAAATAAACAATTTTATGCGAAATTATTAAACATAATTCAATTTCAAACCATTTATAAGTTTTAAATAAAGTTTAAAGTGTCATGCTTTCATAAAAACACGAATTTTATTGAATTTCAGATAAAAGTTTACAAATAACTTAATTCCTTTGTAATGTTAAAATCAATTTATGAAAATGTATTTCTTACTTTTGCAAAAAAAAGAGCATGGAAATAAATGACAAATTAATTGACAAGCTTGCAGATTTGTGCAAACTGGAGTTTTCAGAAAATGAAAAAACGGAACTGTCTGCTGATCTTTCAAACATTTTGGACCTGATAGAAAAACTCAAAGAGTTACCCACTGATAATGTAGAGCCCTTGATTTATGTAAATGATGATTTAAATCAATTTAGAGAGGATAGTGCGAAAAATGAAATCACCCGTGAACAAGCCTTAAAAAATGCTCCGTCAAAAGATTCTGATTATATAAAAGTACCGAAATTCATAAATAAATAAGTTGATGGCTGCACAATCGATGATTTTTATTGAGGACATAAAAAAGATTTATATTTTAGGATCAGAAGTTATAAATGCTTTAGCAGGCGTTGACCTGACTATTGAAAAAAATGAATATGTAGCACTGATGGGGCCTTCAGGTTCCGGGAAATCTACATTAATGAATATTTTGGGATGTTTAGATACTCCAAGCAGCGGAAATTATTACTTAAATAATACGCTTGTAAGTAAAATGAAAGATAATGAACTGGCTGAAATCAGAAATCAGGAAATTGGGTTTATTTTTCAAACATTTAATCTCTTACCTCGTTTGACAGCATTGGAAAATGTAGCACTTCCAATGATTTATGCAGGCATGGGAGCGTCAAAAAGAAAAGAAAAAGCAAAAAATGTATTAGGCATGGTGGGTTTGTCTGACAGAATGCATCACAAACCAAGTGAACTCTCCGGTGGACAAAGACAAAGAGTAGCTATTGCCAGAGCACTGGTAAACGACCCTTCAATTATCTTAGCAGATGAACCAACCGGAAACCTTGACAGTAAGACCTCTGATGAAATAATGGGAATTTTTGATGTGATTCACAAAGAAGGAAATACCGTTATTTTGGTTACTCACGAGGAAGAAATAGCGACCTATTCGAATAGGATTATTCGTTTAAGAGACGGGTTGATCGAAAGTGATGTAAACAGGTTGAATAATTAAGATAAAGTGTTAATTTTTAATCTTCTTCAATTATTTTTAACTATTATGAACTTTTTCCACGGCTACTTTATTACAGAAGAAAATCTATTTATACACGAGATTGGATTTAAAGAAGTTAATTAATATGAAAATATATACGAAAACAGGCGATAAAGGAAAAACAAGTCTGCTTGGCGGCACTAAAGTTCCCAAATACCATTTACGAATTGAAGCTTACGGAACCATCGATGAACTGAATGCACACTTAGGAATGATTATGAGTTTTGATGAAAAAAAATTAGTGAGCGAAAAACTACGGCTAATTCAAGACAGATTATTTACCATTGGATCTTCCTTAGCAGCTGACCCCGAAAAAACTAAAATGGTGATTCCTGATTTAAAAGAGGAGGATATTACTTTTTTAGAAAATGAAATAGATAAAATGGAATCGGAATTGCCAAGCTTGAAAAATTTTATTTTGCCCGGCGGAAACTCTTTAAGTGCTTCAATACACATAGCCAGATGCGTTTGCAGACGGGCAGAAAGAAATGTTGTGCATCTTTCTGAAGAACATTTTACAGAAACTAAAGTTATTATCTACCTAAATAGGTTGAGTGATTATTTATTTGTCTTATCTCGTTGGATAACCTTTACTTACGGACTGGAAGAAATTAACTGGACACCCAGAAAATAATTTTTTTATAATTTTTTGCTTTACAAGTTGATTATCTGAACTTAAATTTTATTTTTGCACCTCATTAAAAAATGCATAGTATATGTATTGGACTTTAGAACTTGCTTCACATTTAGAAGATGCCCCATGGCCGGCTACAAAAGACGAACTTATAGATTACGCTATTCGCTCGGGTGCTCCTATTGAAGTAATAGAAAATCTTCAGGAACTCGAAGACGAAGGTGAAATCTATGAAGGGATTGAAGATATATGGCCGGATTACCCTACAACTGATGATTTCTTCTTCGATGAAGAGGAGTATTAGGGATATTTTTTCTTTTTTAAAAGTGTCTTTCTTTTAAGCTTTTTTTCTTACTAATCTGAAAAGAATTTCTTCAGCAAAACTGTTGCACATTCCAAATCAATCGGGGATGTGATTTTGATATTCATCTCGTTTCCTTCAATCAGAGAAATTTTTCCAATTTGATTCTCATAAACAGAAGCATCGTCTGTAAACTCAGCTTTGTAGTCTGGCTCGTAAGCCTTTTGTATTAAATCTGCTTTAAAAAATTGAGGGGTTTGAACTGTTTTATACAATTCCCTTTTAACCGCAAAATTGTTACTATTTTCAACCTTTCTGAGACTTGAAGTAATTGAAATGACAGGAATTACTGCTTGCTTTGCCTTAACGGTTTCCCAACCCTTTTCCAGAAGCTCTTTTTTAACAAAAGGTCTGGCACCATCATGAATAGCAATATACTCAACATCAGTATCCAAATTTTTCAAGCCATTTTTTACAGACTCAAATCTACTTTCACCACCCTCAACTAAAGTTACATTTTCCAACAGAGCAGGAAATTCTGCTTTCATTGCCGAATAATAGGTAAAGTGAGTCTTCCCAATGACTAAAATAATTTGGGAAGTAGGGTCAGCTGCTTTAATATGCTTTAATGTAAAATATATGACAGGCTTTCCGGTAGTTAATTCAAGAAACTGTTTCGGAATATTTCCTCCCATTCTAATACCGCTACCTCCGGCAACAATTATGATAGCTCTTTTCATAAGTCTGCGTTTAAAAGAACATCAAACCTTAGGCATGCACTAAGGCATGGACTTTAGATTTTAACAGCTGTTAAATAATCAGCATTGCATCTCCATAACTAAAGAAGCGATATTTTTCTTTTATAGCCTCTTGATAGGCCTCCATTATCATATCATAATCTGCAAATGAAGCCACCATAATCAACAAGCTTGATTTCGGAAGATGGAAATTCGTTAATAAAGAGTTTGCAATAGAAAAATCATAAGGAGGATGGCAAAATAAGTTTGTCCAACCCTGATCCACTTTTAATCTGCGAGATGCTGAAACTGCTGATTCAATAGCTCTCATGGATGTAGTTCCAATAGCGCAAATTTTCTTATTTTTATCTTTAGCAGTATTCACAATTTCTGCTGTAGACTCATTAATTTGAAAAAACTCTGAGTCCATTTTATGTTTGGAAAGATCCTCTACTTCAATATCTCTGAAAGTTCCTAAACCAACATGAAGAGTCACTTCTGCAAAATTAACCCCTTCAAGCTCCAGTCTTTTCATTACTTCTCTGCTAAAGTGTAAACCGGCTGTCGGAGCGGCAACGGCACCTTCCTCTTTTGCAAATATAGTTTGATAGCGGTCTTTATCATCTCCTTCGGGTCTTCTTTTGATATACATAGGTAAGGGAGTTTCACCATAGCTAAAAAGCATTTCCTTAAATATTTCATAAGGTCTTTCATCTAAAAAACGGATTGTACGCCCTCTCGAAGTTGTATTATCAATTACTTCAGCTACTATTTCACCGTCATCGCCAAAATACAGCTTATTCCCTACTCGTATTTTTCTTGCAGGATCTACCAATACATCCCAAAGTTTCATTTCACGATTCAACTCACGCAACAAAAACACTTCAATTTTAGCCCCGGTTTTTTCTTTCCTGCCGAAAAGTCGAGCCGGAAAAACTTTTGTATTATTCACAATCATTACATCACCATCGGTGAAGTAACTCAATAAATCTTTGAAAACTTTATGTTCTATTGAACCGGTTTTTCTGTTTAAAACCATTAATCGACTTTCGTCCCTTTCCTGAGTCGGATACTGAGCAATTAAAGATTTCGGCAAGTCATAATCAAACTGAGATAATTTCATGTAAGCAGGTTTTTAAAATCAAGGTGCAAAGTTAAGAAAAATAAAGCTTTTTGATAGGCTTTTTAAATTTTTTAATGTATTTTAAAACGTGTAAAACAGAAATTAATTTCAGATAAAAATTATGCAGGCTGCTTTTCATACAAACATTATTTAATTTAGCAAGCCGGTTTAACTATTTCGGAGTTTTGAATTTATGAAAAAACAGCTGCTGCATTACTTTCTCGGACAATTGGCTCCTGCAATTTCCGGCATAATTTTAATTGTGCTTGCCGTCAGATTATTAGGTGAAGAGGAATACGGCTTTTATGCAGTAATTTACAGCAGCCTGGTTTTAATTCATAATTTATTTTTTGGGTGGGTTCAACAAAGCCTCCTTCGGTTTATCAGTCAATATGAAAACCTTCGCAAGGTTGTTCTGAATAAATTCCTGTTTATAAATAGCCTGAGTGCCATTAGCGCAGGCCTTACAGCCTTTATACTGAGTTTGCTTTTCTTTAAACTGGATGTAAGCAATGCCTTATGGATAGGCAGCTTTATGGTTTTGTATGTGTTTTTAACCTTTTACCTCATAAGTTTTCAGGCATTTTTTAAAACTGCTTACTATGCATTTACCAATACATTTTATTACTTAGGGTATATCATCTTTTTTTTAATCCTGATTTATACTCTGGAAAACGGTAGTTATATGTTGATTTTTAAATCTATGGTTTTTACTTTGATATTAATCCATATTTATGCTTTAAGCAGGTTGCATAAAAAGTTTAAGATAAATTTCAGTAAAGCTTTTGTGGATAAAGATTTTATAAAAAGAGCTTTTAACTTTGGCTTTCCTCTGACACTCTGGCTATTTGTTTCCCTATTGTTAGGCTTCAGCGACCGCTACATTATTTTTTACTATCTGGGTGCTGAAGAAACAGGTACTTACACTGCTATTTATGATATGTTTTATAAAATTTCAACCTTTGTTTGTCTGCCCGTTCTTTATGCATTCCATCCACAAATAATGGATTTATGGAATAAAGATAAAAGGGATGAAGCTGTGCGATTAATTAAAAAAGCTATGAAAATTGAAATTGCCGCTGCCCTTGCTTTTATTCTTTTATTGATACCCATTGCCCCTCCTGTGATTTTCAATTTGTTGAAACTGGAAGGTGCACACTTACATTTAATATCCATAGTAATCGTTGCAGGTGGGTTTGCCTGGCAGTTAGCAATGTTTGCTCATAAACCACAGGAATTGCTTTTTCGGCAAAAATTTATGCTTGCCGGAGTCATCCTTGCTCTATTATTAAATATTAGTCTTAACTTTCTTTTTATACCGGTTTACGGCATTACTGCTGCGGCATTCACCACCTTAATAAGTGCTGTTTTTTATTTGTTAATAATGTCAGCAGATTCATTGAAAATCAGAAAAAGATTACACTGATTAACTCAAATACGCCTTTTCGCTACCTTCTTCCAGCATAACTTTAATATGCTCCTGTACAGTCGTTGAAAGGGAAAATCCAACAAAATCAGGCTTAACAGGAAACATCTTATGCTGCCGGTCAACCAAGACGGCTATCTGAATTTTTTTCGGTAAATATTTTAAAAAAGGCTTTATCGCAAAAGCAAGTGTTTTGCCGGTATTTGCCACATCATCCACTAGTATAATAATTTTGCCGTTTAGATTCTCCAAGTCTCTATCAAAACTTATTTCATTTTCATGCGGCTTTTTCTTACTGATAGACATCTCATACATCTGAATGTTGAAGTCTTTTCTTTGCTCTATGATAGCTTTAAGCTTTCTTGCAAGTTTAACACCATTTTCCTTTATCCCTATAAAAATCACTTCTTTTTCACCGGTATTTTCTTCTAATATCTGACATGCAATACGGGTAATCTTTTGATCTATTAATTTTTTATCCAGTATTTCGATTTGCTTAGATTCCATTTTTATTGCAATAATATTTTCTTTTGTAAAAGTTGTGATTTAGCTGATTGAAAGTTAAGCAAAAATAATCCTTTAGGTAAATTCACTACATTTATTTTATGAAAAGTTTCACCCGCTGGAACAGCTCCATCCAAAACTATTCTTCCGGTTAAGTCAGAAAGCTCATAAGTTATTCTGTTTTCGGGCACTTTATCAAATTCAATATAAAAATATTCTTCTGCCGGATTCGGATAAACATTTAAATTTAAGATTTGACCATCGACCAAAATCTCATGCACAGACGTAGTATCATAAAAACAACTACCATCATCGACATTTGCTTCCGGATTAAAGTTTGTTGCCAATTCATCTGTACAGCCATGAACAGCTTCAACACAAGACCCATCGTCCATATTTGCGTCTGCATCAAAATTTAAAGCATCCGGATCTGTACACCCGTAATTCAAATCCATCTGGATTGCCCCAAATACGTTTAACTTTCCCCAACCATAAGTTTCATCAGGTAAAAGAGGAGGTGTAAAATCATCTTCAAGAGCTGATAAAGTAATAGCGTCTTTCACTTCAAAATACCAGGCATCTGGATTTTTCTGTAAATAAAGTGCCGCTGCTCCGGCTACTTTTGGTGCTGCTAAAGAGGTTCCCCCATTTGTGCTGTGCATGCCCTCCGGGGCAACTCTATTTGCTTGTCCTGAAGAAATTAAAGCATTTACATTGGTCAGATTTCCGGTTGCCATTGTTCTGGTTCCTGAAGCAGTAATATCCGGTTTTACCCGTTCATCTCTGGTTGGGCCTCTGCTGGACGTCGGATGTATAATTCCAACCGGATTTTCAGCTACTACCGTTGTTGTTCCATTAAAATTTTCATGAGCATATCGAGCTTCTGCATTTCCAACTGTAATCACTTTATCTGAACAAGTAAAGCTACTTACTAAGGTTTTAGCATTATCAGGAAGTTTATAATTTACAATTTCCGGTACAATAGAGGCCGGAGGCAAACCAAATTCTACCATGTTAGAATGCCCCATAATACTTTGTGAGCTCCAAATATCTATCCTGCCGTCTCCGGTTGCTATAAATCGCCACAAATCTGTTGTATTGGCAGGATTTACTTCTATCTCCACTTTATACATATGCCCTTGGTGCCTTACTGTTAAAATAACAGCTCCCACAAAAGCTCCCTGATGATAAATAGCTCTTGAGATAGTTTGTTGATCTCCGGGATTTAAGTTTACAAATTGATTTTTAACATTAAAAAATTCTGTTTGACCTAAAAACTGAAAGCTTGTATCATCCGCACCTATTGAAAACCATACATCATTTAAGTCAGCAGTATCGGCAAACAATTCATAATACACAACATTAAACGTAGAGGTATATCTGAACCAGGTAAATGTAGTATCTGCTGTCACATCATACCCAAGGTGATAATTAACATTTCCACGGTTTCCGGCTGCCGCAACCAGTACCCTACCTGCTCTTTCTTCCAGCATGTTTTCGATTAGTCTGGCGGGTAAATCCCGGGCATCTCTTGAACCGTAATATGTACCAAGGCTGGCATTTATTACTACCGGCTTACCCATAGCATCTGCCTTTCTAAAAATATATTCAACAGCATCCACAAACTTAGATAAAGTAGGATCCTGATAATCATAAGCTACTATTATCAAATCAGATTTTGGAGCAACTCCTTTATAGTTCTCAACTTCCCTACCGCTTGAGGCGGCAGCTCCTGTTACATGCGTGCCGTGACCGAAACGATTTGCAGGTTCGCTATGGTTTACATTTCCGTTCTCAAAATCCTGAAAAGTCCACTCCGTTCCATAAATATAAGGCATAGGTGGATTTAAATTGCTTGCATTCTGATCCCACATATATTTTATTCGGCTGCCATTTTCATCTTTAAAGTCTTCGTGATTATAAAAAATTCCGGCATCTATAATTCCAACGACAACCCCTTCGCCTTTATAAGCCATATCAAGGGGACTCACTCCATCGTGAACCTGATTTACATTGTGAATAATCAATGAAGTGTCCATTAATTGCACCAAAGGTTTATTTCCTTTGTCAATTTGTTTTATAAAAGCCTCTTGGCGTAAACTTTCAATATTTTCTGCTTTAATTTGAACTGCAGCTATTCCATTATAATGATACTTAATAAATCCATCATTACTGCCCAGCCAATTTTCCAGTTCATTTATATCTCCCTCAACAAAAATATGTTCAATGCCACGAACTACTTTTTCCCCATCGGCTGTATGCAATTGTTGGTTTTTATAAAAAAATACCGGCACATCCTCTGATGCATATAGAGAAAAAAGTATGGAAACAAAGAAATAAGTAAGAAGTAATCTTATCATTTTTATATTATTTTTTCAAAATTCATCTAATTCTAAAACAAAACTAAAGGTAAAAAAAATTGTTAATATCATCATTTAAAACCTTTAACTTTTACCTAATAATGATGTTCATACAGAAAATTGTGTACGTATTTTTCTACAAAACGTTGTAAAAGCGTATTTTAGCTTGAAAATATCAAAATATGACCGGAATTATTCAACAGATAGTGTTCGTTATAGTGCTAATAGGAGGAATAACTATTTTTTCATTAAAGATGAAAAAGATTATTCGAAATATAAAACTCGGTAAAGACTTAGACCTATCAGGGAATACAGGCCAACGAATAAAAAAAATGCTGTTAATTGCTTTTGGACAAAAAAAAATGTTCAAAAATCTAATACCTGCATTTTTCCATCTGTTAATCTACATTGGATTCATCATTATTAACATAGAAATACTCGAAATTATCTTAGATGGGATTTTAGGGAAACACCGTATATTTTTCAGTGACCTGGGGATGAATGCTACTCTCTATAGTTTTATAATCAACACTTTTGAGTTTTTGGCTTTAGGTGTAATTATAGCCTGTGTAGCTTTTCTTATCAGAAGGCACTTTTTGGGAATCAAAAGGTTTCAGCATAGTGATTTAAAACGCTGGCCTAAACTGGATGCTGATATTATACTCTATGTAGAGATTGTGCTAATGGGATGTTTTCTGTTTTGGAATGCATCTGATCAAAGCTTACAAAAAATTTATGCTTCCGGTGGCGGAACACCTGAAAATGCTGCAATTTACGTTGAAACCGGCACTTTTTATCTAAGCAGCTTACTGATGCCTTTGCTTTCAGGTATGGGAGAAGGTAGTTTAATCCTTTTAGAAAGAACTATGTGGTGGGGACATATCGTTGGCATTTTAATTTTTCTGAATTATATCCCTTATTCAAAGCATTTTCACATAATGATGGCATTTCCGAATACCTACTTTTCCAGATTACAACCTCAGGGAGAAATTTACAATATGCCTGAGATTACCCGTGAAATCGAAATGATGATGAATCCGGATGCAGCTCAAAGTGGTGAAGAAGCTCCGCCCCCTTCAAAATTCGGAGCAAAAGATGTTACTGACTTAAACTGGAAAAATCTACTGGATGCCTACAGCTGTACTGAATGTGGGAGATGTACTGCAGCTTGTCCGGCTAATCAAACCGGTAAATTATTATCCCCGAGAAAAATAATGATGGATACCAGGGACAGGCTGGAAGAAATAGGAAATAATATTGATAAAAAAGGAGCAGACTTTGAAGATGGGAAATCTTTAGTTAGCGACGAGTATATTACAGAAGAAGAACTTAGAGCTTGCACTACTTGTAATGCATGTGTAGAAGAATGTCCAATCAATATAAACCCGTTGGATATTATTTATGAACTGCGCCGAAATCTGATTATGGAAGAGTCTAAAGCTCCGGGTGAATGGAATTCCATGTTTACCAATATAGAAAACAATGCAGCTCCATGGCAGTTTTCACAACAAGACAGGCTGAAATGGAAAGATGACTTAAATGACGAGAACAAATAAAATAAAGATATGTCTGAAGATAAAATGACAGTACCTACAATGGCAGAATTGCTTGCAAAAGGTGAGAAGCCTGAAATTCTTTTCTGGGTTGGTTGCGCAGGAAGTTTTGATCAAAGAGCTCAAAAAATTACTATTGCTTTTGTGAAAATTTTAAATAAGCTGAAAATTCCTTTTGCCGTTTTAGGAACTGAAGAAAGCTGCACCGGGGACCCGGCCAGAAGAGCAGGAAATGAGTTTTTATTCCAAATGACAGCAAAGACAAACATAGAAGTATTGAATGCCTATGAAGTTCAAAAGATTGTTACCACTTGTCCGCACTGCTTCAATACATTAAAAAATGAATATCCGGCACTGGGAGGAAATTATGATGTGGTTCATCACTCTACTTTTTTACAAATGCTCATAAATGAAGGGAAACTTAAAGTTGAAGGAGGACAGGCTTTCAAAGGCAAAAGAATCACTTTTCACGATAGCTGCTACCTTGGAAGAGCTAATAATATATACGAGGCCCCTAGAGAGGTACTGGAAACACTGGATGCTGAATTAACAGAAATGAAAAGCTGCAAAACTAAAGGCTTATGCTGTGGTGCAGGTGGTGCACAAATGTTTAAAGAAGAAGAAAAAGGAGAAATCAGAGTAAATCAAAAAAGAGTAAATCAGGCTTTGGAAACAAAAGCTGATATTATTGCTGCCGCTTGTCCGTTTTGTATGACAATGATGACTGATGGAGTAAAAGAAAAAGATAAGCAAGAAAGTGTTAAAGTTTATGACCTGGCGGAACTAATTGCTGATGCACAGAATTTATAATTAAAAACGTCTTATGCAAATATTTTCAGAAGCAAAAAAAGTTTTTCCGGATAATGCGCGGGTATGGGTTTATCAAGCTGACAGAAAACTAAACGAATACGAAAAAATCAGTATTTCCGGTAAACTAAATCGTTTTTTAAATGATTGGGCTGCCCATGGTAAAAAACTGGATTGTAGTGGCGAAATCCTTCATGACTTATTCATAGTGCTGATAGTTGATGAATCTTTTGAAGCAGCCAGCGGTTGTTCTATTGATAGTTCCGTTAACTTTATACGTTCTATCGGAGAAGAGTTGAATATTAATTTTTTTGATCGCTTTGCTATAGCTTATGAAGATAATAATGAGATTAAAGTTTGCAGCAAAAATGAGTTTGAAGCTTTGGCAGCAGAAAACAAGGTCAATAAAAACACCATTGTTTTCAATAATTTAGTCTTAGATTATGCAAATCTAAAAAACAACTGGAAGGTTCCGGCACACCAAAGCTGGCAAAGTAAATTCTTTAACTTAAATTAAGAAATAAAATTTCCGGCTATTTGTTTCCTAAAGACTTAGCTCACTATTCAACACAAAGTCTAAATCAATCAAATTCATGATTTTATTCTTGGCAGAATTTGATTGAAATTTCAATTTATATTCTTCAGCCTTGTCCTTTTTATCTTTATGCAGGTACTGTGTAAATTTTAAATAATTTTTCCAGTCTTCCTCCTGATAATCGATTCTTTTCATTAATCGTCTGTAAAGAGACACTTCGTAATCAAACTGAGCCTTTGCATCGTTGATGAGTTGAATTAAAACTGTAAGAGCCGAGTTTTCCATGCAAATCCAATTACCACTTTTATCTATATATGTTCGATAATTTCTTGCATTCAATAAATAAGCATGTGCATCTGAAAAATCTTTTCTATAAAAAGAAGCAACCGCTTTTAAATAATTAAAATAATATTTATACCGATTACTGCATTTGGATAGTAATTCTTCATCTAAATGCTTTTCTAAAAAAGGTGCTATTTCAGTATATTGCTTATTAGATTTGAGATGATAGCTGTAAATAAACAAAAAGTAGAAATAAACATTTTCATAGGTCATATACCCTTTTATAGATTTGACATCATTTTTCAATTGTAATAAACTATTTTTAAAAGCTTCTTTATTCCCTTTCAGATAATAAAACTTATTCATTAAAGTCTGAATCGCAAATTTACAATCTGGATAAAAATAAGGGATAGAATGGTGTATGTAAATAGAAAGTAAATTATTAACATCTTCCTCCAATGAATCAGTTACTGTTCCTTTACCATTTACACAATTAATCTCAAAAGAAACTTTAGCACTTAAATATAAAAACTCGGAAACTTTAGTATTAATCCGGTTATGCAACTCTCCCATTTCTTTTATGATAGAAGTTACACTATCTATCTTCCACTGTGGGGAATAATAAAATAAGTCCGGACTCTCAAAAACTGTCAGATAAAATAAACGCTCAAGCCGGTATTGAAAGACCTCCTTCTTCTCATAAACATCTATTTTTTGTTCAAACTCATTCCTTTTCTTAAATTCACAATAACCGGTTAACCAATAGCAAAAATAGATTTCCCTCATTCCTTTAACCAATTCAAGGTCTTCTGCCTGTTTTCTTACCTTATCGAGAAATTTAATGAACAAATCCGGGTTTTGAGAATATAGTAACAAACGTAATTTTTCAATTTTTTCCCTTACATCTACGACTTTATTCTTTTTGATTTGAAGTTTTAAATCTATAATATCCTCTACTACACGATGCTTCAAAGTATAGAAAGCCTGCCTGTTTTCTTCATAATCCATCAGATATATTAACTGCTCTAAATCACAGGATTGCTTCTTTATAATAGTGTTAACCAGCTTATCTTTCACCGGAAACTTTGAAAACTTCTTACCCAATAAAGTAACCTCTTCCGGGCTTAATGACTTCACAATTGATAACAAAATATCCATAACTCAACGAATCTTAATTGAAAAATTAAAAGCTAAAGATAATTGAGCTTTGCGGTAAAAGCCAATTTTATTTCTTTAAATTAAGATTACCTTATTAAACTTCTATGTAAGGATAAAAATGGATAGATGAGGATAATGACTTTTGGCTTATTCGTTTGATTATTATAGTTATCCTTAAATTTATCAACCTTTATAATATTGAATATTAAACTTCTAAGCACCGAATTCAATGTAAGAATAGGCGTTTTTTTTTCTGAAAAAAAAAGTTGTTAATAGTCTTAAAATTATTGAAGTTTAAGTAATAAGCTTTTAAATATGATGCAGTAAGCATATCCTTGAGTTTTTAATATAAAAAACAACGTTTTTATTAACATTCTCTTAATAAGTTTAAATTTTCATAAACTACTGAATATCTGCATTTTACACTATCTATCACCAGTTTACACATTCCTTTTAAGTCTAAATACAATGTAAGAAACTGCACTTTTTTAGCCTGTTTTTAAGTAAAATACAATGTATATTTGGTATGATTAAACTAATTTTTTACTAAATATTTATTATTATGAAAAGGCTTTACATTTTACTTTTTTTATTTTCTTGCTTATATCTGCCTAAGGCTACCGCCAATAACATACAGGTAGATGATGCTGTTTTGTATAACCAAAATACGGCAGCTACACCATCTTATACACATGTACGATTTGACCTAACCTGGGATAATTCCTGGAGAGTTTCGGCAGGACCGGCAAACTGGGATGGTGCCTGGTTATTTGTAAAATACCAGATTCAGGGAGAAGAATGGAAACATGCCACTCTTTCTACCGATGCACCGGATCATGACGTTTTAAACGACAATGGAACGGCTATGACTATTGACCCTTCACCTGATGGTAAGGGAGTTTTCGTACATCGCTCAGGGGATGGCATAGGAGATATTAACCTAAATGATGTCTTATTGAGATGGAACTACGAAACAGACGGTGTTTTAGATACAGATAATTTGCAAATAAAAGTTTTTGCAATAGAAATGGTCTATATACCGGAAGGTCCGTTTTTTGTCGGTGATGGAAACATTACAACTTCTCCTTCAACTAGGGCTTTCAGTATAAACAATACCGGAAATAATCTTCCTTACCGCATTACCAGTGAAGATGCTATAACATTTGCGGCAAGCACTTATACAGGTGATGATTTAGTATATAACCCAAATTTCACCTCAGCTCATACCCTATTAGCTACCTTCCCAAAAGGTTTTCAGGCATTTTGGGTTATGAAATATGAGGTTACTCAAAAACAGTATTTAGACTTTTTTAATACACTACCTAATAATCAAACTATTCGTGGATACAGAAATTTAGGAGTGAATAATTCTCCAACTGCTGAAACATTTAGAAATAACTTTTACTGGGATGGACAGGCAAATAGCGATGCTATATTAACTAATGGAAGAAGCGGAGACAGAGCTTGCAATTATCTAAGTACGGCAGATGCCTTAGCCTATGCTGACTGGTCAGGATTAAGACCAATCACAGAATTTGAATTTGAAAAAATGGCAAGGGGTACTGATAATACAGATCCGAATAATCCCGTACCGGTATTTCCAACCAATGGCGAATTTGCCTGGGGGAATACTACTGTGATGGGTATCAGCAGCTTAGTAAATGACGGGCAAGTGGATGAGAATATAGCAAGTCCTATGACTGCCAACGCCCATAGTACATCTACAATTAACGGTCCGGTTAGAAACGGCATATTTGCCGCTAAAAATCCAACTTCCGATCAGCGTACTCTTACCGGCGGCTCATATTACGGTGTTATGGAATTAAGTGGTAATTTAGAAGAGATAGTTATCGCTGCAAGTTATTGGTCAAGTACAAATAACTCTCCCTCGTGTACATTTACAGGAAATCATGGAGATGGTGAACTTAACGATGGCAGAGCGGATGTTAATGGCTGGATGCAAACTGGTTGTTTTAATTCAGCCTGTGATGCAATTATCTCACCTAATACAAGAGCTAATCAATTTATAACCTTAAAAGGTGGTGCATTCAACTCTAATAACAATTTAATGAGGGTTTCGGACAGAAGTCGTGGTATAATATACTCCTCTGGATGTTCTAGCACAAGCACTTTATATAGTAGTAGGTTTAACTATATTGGTTTTCGTGCAGGCCGCACCGCAAACTAATTCAGTCATGCAATATCCTTTAAAGCGTTTCTTATGAAATGGCTATATAAAAATATTATTGTTACGGTTCTTTGCTTATGTTGTTGTTATCAGGCAGCATATAGTCAAGCAACCTATCCTGAGGTAACAGGCTTTGAGGCTGCCCGCTCTTATGATGAGATTGTCTTGCACTGGAATCATTATTATACCCCCAATGCAACCGGATATCATATCTACTGGAGCACCAGTCCCGGACAAAGTACGGCCGATTCTGACACTATCATACTCGGTCAGACTGTTACACACACTCACACAAATTTAGACCCCAACCAAACTTATTACTACCGGGTTAGGGCTTTATTTGTCAATCAGGAATATACAGCACTTATGGATGAAATTGAAATCAGTCCTTTAGACTTTCAGCTTTTTAGCGGAGGCGAAGGGGATGGTTACGATGAAACTCACATTTGCTTAACTGATTTGGATGGTTCACCATTAACCTATATTCCCACCGGTCTAACCGGAGCGTCCATGCCTTTGGCAATTTCTGTATACTGGGATACAGACCCTATAGTACAGGAGTATATATTGGAAGTAGCCAATGCTGCTGCAGGTCCTTTTACGCCTCTGGCTCAATTATACAGTGCCGGTTTTCAACATGAAAATCTGGTTGGGAATCAAAATTACTACTATCGTTTGACAGCCATTTTAAAAGGGAATTGCCCTGCCGATTATACCTCTGTACTTCGGATATCAACGGTAGATGCTGATTTCTATGATGGCGGTGAAGGCGATGGTTATGATAAAGACCATATTTGTTTAGGTTTTCTCAATGGTGACCCGGATCTCCCTGCACCGGTTGGCTTAGAAGTTGCCGCTTCTCATGGAGAAAATGTACTTTTTTGGAATCCGACTCCCGATGCGACAAATTATATAGTTGAGTACAGCACTGATCAAATAAACTTTAGTGTTGTCGGTTCTACCAATAATATAAGTTTTAACCATGAGGGAATCTCTCAGGGGACAACCTATTATTACAGAATTACTGCTGAGGGAAGTGGAGTTTGTCCTTTTGGATACTCCGATACGATTTCGGCAGAGCCCAGAGAAGATGTGATGTATGCCGGTGGAGTAGGAGATGGATACGATAATGATACATCATGCGCTATTGATTTGGATGGTAATTCACAGGCACCTGTTCCAAGCGGACTGACAGTTGCGGGAGGCTATGACCAGAATGTCATTTACTGGGACTTCCTGCCCGGAGCCCTGCAGTATTATTTGCAATTTACTACTGATCCGCTTTTAGGATATACCTTGTTGGACTCAACAGATAATATAATGTATATACATACCGGATTAACTCCGGGTGTCACCTACTATTATCAGGTATCGGCAGATTTTGGAGGTGATTGTCCTGCAGGATTCTCACCTCCGGAAAGTGGTGCGCCGGTTGTACAGGCTGATATTTTTAAAGGCGGAATCGGAGATGGTCATGACATGTCTTCTTCATGTAATATTGATTTAGATGGTAATTCTGCTGTCGCTCCACCGGAAGGCTTTGAAGTTGCCGCTTCACACCATTCAAATGTGTTGTTTTGGGATCCTTATTCCGGTGTTTCAGAATTTATCATATATTGGAGTAATAGCTCTTCAGGTCCTTTCAATCTGTTGACTTCCACAAATGATATAAGCTATGTGCATGACAATCTGGATCCTTCACTGGACTATTTTTACAGGGTAGAGGCAAGTTTTGGTGGTACATGTCCGGGAGGACTTAGTGCCATAAACGGGAACATGCCGGTTGAACAAGCTTATATGAAAGGTGGAATCGGGGATGGTCATGATATGTTTACTTCTTGTCCGTCATCATTAAACGGGGATACTGTTTTATATGCACCAACCGGATTTACAGTAGCTGCAGGATTAAATCAAAACTATATTTACTGGGACTTTTTACCGGGTGCTACACATTACATATTGGAATTCAGCACTGATCCGTTTACCGGATTTACGGCATTCCCTCCTATAACAGATATTAGTTTTGTCCACGAAGGCTTAAGCAGTAATGTAACCTATTACTATCGTTTAACCTCTGAATTTGCTCAGGGATGTCCTGCCGGATTTACCGGAACTGATATGGCTGAACCGGTTGCTCAGGCAGATATCTTTAAAGGGGGAATCGGAGATGGATATGATATGACAACTTCCTGTTTTTGGTCACCTTTGGATGGTTTAACTCCTCCTTTGGTAGCTGTTGATTCGGTTATTTGCTCATCGGATCCGGTTTTACTGGAAACTGATGCGGCTGATGGTTATCAATGGTTATTGAATAATCAGCCTATTGCAGGGGCTAATAGTAGCAGCTATCAGGCTACTGAAGCGGGATTCTATTCCGTTTTTATTCAGAATCTGACCGGTTGTTGGGTAAAATCATTTCAGATAGAAATACTGGAAGGAGACACATTGCCTTTACCGGTAGTTCCTGACGGAGAGCCATTAGTTTGTGAAGGAACTACACATATGTACACTATACAAGCTGTGCCGGGAGCCACAACTTATGTTTGGGAAGCACCCGGAGGGGCAATTATAAGTGGCAGTGGAACTGAGGTAGATATCACATTTGGCAGCAACTCCGGAAATGTTCAGGTAATGGCACAAAATGCTTGTGGAAACACTGCACCTGTTCCTTTGCATGTGGATGTAATACCAATCACTCAGGGAATATGGACAGGTACGATTAACAGAGACTGGCATATTGACGGCAACTGGGGATGTGGCAGTGTACCAACTCCGGTAACGGATGTTTTGATTCCTGCACAACCTGTCAATCAACCCATTATCTATAATAACAATACAGGTGTATGCCGGTCTATATGGTTAGATCCGGGTGCATCACTTGATATTGAAACAAACGCAGTTTTACGGGTCAATGATTGATTTTTTTCTTTTTCCCATTTTATAAAAAAAGAGCCTGAAAGCAATGCGATCAGGCTCTTTTTTTGTTATACCCGCTCTTACTAAGTAATTATAGAAACAAAGTTTTTTCTTTGATATGAAAGCTTTATTTGCTTTTTGGGGTGGTTAAAATGTAAATTGCATATAAAACCCAAATGATGATGTCAACAAAAATTATTTTTTTACGAGCCAACTTAGATTTTTTTAATAAAAGTAAAGGAAGTATTTTATTCTTATTAATATTTTTCTCTCCGGTTTTAATCTATGCTCAGGACAATGTGGGTATTGGTACTACAACTCCGGACCCATCAGCATTATTGGAAGTACAATCATCAGATAAAGGGTTTTTACCTCCCCGATTAACAACAGTCCAAAGAGATAATATAAATGCTCCGGCAGAAGGTTTAGTTATTTACAATACAGATACAAAATGTATAGAATTTTTTGATTCTGCAAGTTGGATAAGTATATGCGGAGGGGTTCCACCTACAAGTCCGGATTTTACTTGTGGAGATACGGTTACATTCACCTACAATAATCAATCTGTCAGCTATGGATCAGTTGAGGGTGAAAATGGCACTTGCTGGATGGATAGAAATCTGGGTGCATCAAGAGTAGCTGTAAGTTTCAATGATTCTCAGGCCTACGGTGATTTATTTCAATGGGGGAGGTTAGCGGATGGCCATCAGATTAGAACCAGCCCGGTAACTACTGTTGAAAGTAGTACCGATGTCCCGGGACATGGAGATTTTATATCTACTATGAGTACCACAAATGATTGGAGAAATCCTCAAAACAATGGTTTATGGCAGGGAGATGGCGGAATTAATGACCCATGCCCGGCAGGATGGAGAGTCCCTACAGAGGGTGAATTAAATGCTGAAAGACTAAGTTGGAGTCAGCTAAATTATACCGGTGCTTTTAACAGTGACTTGAAGTGGACAGCTGCCGGAGGTAGAAGTCACTTTCAGGGAAACCTTAATTTAGTAGATACAAGAGGGAGCTACTGGACCTCCACTGCTGATGGAATAAACAGTTACGGCTTGTTTGTAACGAATAATGACGCCTATATGTTTAATGACCCGAGAGGGCATGGCAGAAGTATACGGTGTATATTGGATTAATTTTTTCACTAAAAAATCAACATATGTTTATAACAAAAAAACCGATATGGTTACTTTTATTTTTAATGATAAGTCTTCAAACTATCGCACAAGTATCCATTAATTCGGATGGTTCTTCACCGGATCCGAGTTCTATGTTAGATGTAAAATCAGATGACAGAGGCTTTTTGCCACCAAGACTTTCTACTGCTCAAAGAGATGCAATAGTAAATCCGGCAGCAGGTCTTCAGATTTATAATACAGATACAGAATGTTTAAATTATGCAGACAATAGTGGTCAGTGGTTAGAAGTTTGTGGAACAAATACCGCATGTACACCACAACCCGGACAGGCAGATGCCGGAGTGGATCAGCTTGAACTAACCGGGACATCAACAACCCTAGATGCATTAGCTCCGGTTAGTGGTGAAACTGGCAGCTGGACTATTTTATCCGGAAGTGGTGGTAATATAGTTGATGTTGCGTCAGAAAACTCCTTCTTTGAAGGTGTTGCAGGCGAAAGCTACACACTTGAATGGACAATTAGCACTGTATGTGGAAGTACTACAGACCAGGTCACAATCAGCTTTGAAACACCGGTAGCTTTTTTATGTGGAGATAATGTGGTCTTCACTTACAGAGGTAGTCAGGTAACTTATGGAACTGTTACCGGGGAAAATAATACCTGCTGGATGGATAGAAACTTAGGTGCTTCCCAAGTTGCTACGGCTATTGATGATGCAGCAGCTTACGGTGACTTATTTCAATGGGGACGAGGTGATGACGGTCATCAAGACAGAAATAGTAACACAACTTCTATTTTAAGCCCGGGAGATGTCCCCGGCCATAACGAATTTATTACAACAAGTGCTGCCCCTAATGACTGGAGAGCAACACAAAACAATAGTTTATGGCAAGGAGATGGTGGCATTAATGATCCTTGTCCTGATGGATGGCGGGTTCCAACTGAAGACGAATTAAATGATGAAAGACTTACATGGAGCAATACAGCTCAGGATGCTTTTGACAGTAATTTAAAGTTTACAATGCCGGGATACAGAATGCCGGATGGAACAGTAACAAATGAAGGGACACAAGCTTATTATTATTCTTCTACTCCAACATCTAGTGGAGCAAACGTAAGATTTTTAAACTACTTATCTTCATTTAGCTTTATGAATAATGCTCCTCGAGCAAGAGGACAAAGTGTTCGATGTATATTGGATTAAAAAGTTATTTTCATTTTTTTAAAAAAGCTCCTGATTTTATTTGGGAGCTTTTTTGATTATGTAAAGAAGAGCTTTGCAAGACCCAAGTAAGAAGTTGAAAGTAGAAAGTTTATAAAGTCTGAAAGGTATAAGGTAGTAGTTTATAGAAAATTTATGATGTCAAATGGAAAATGTTTTGAGAGGTCTACGCATTAATACGGAGATGCTTCCTGACGTCAGCATGACAGCTTGTTTGATGGCTGTACTTTTTCATAAAATTGTTAAAAGAACTTTTACAACTAATCCCTCTCTAGCAATAGAGAGGGTGCAGGGTGAGTCATACTTAGAGCATAATG
>REEL01000063.1 GCA_007695095.1 Chitinophagaceae bacterium
CACTATAATCCATCAAGAAGGCTGTTCCACTTGCATCTGACTTTAAAGTCAGGTTTGAAGCAGCTGTAAAGACCGCATCCTGCTGTATAATCACACTGTTACGCACTGACGCATCTGCCGGTAAACCTGCAAACTGAACAAATGTAACTCCGACAGGATTATTCATTACTATATCATAAAAATCGGTAGTTCCTAAAACTTCCTGACTGGCTACGCCGTCAAAATGAAAAGTTCCGCCAATTTCCGCTAGTCCGTCATTAATTAAATCACCGGTTAGATAGATATCACCTTGATTAACGGTAGAACCACTGTTTACCTGTTCAAAGTCTCCGTTCACACGCATACTTGTATTTGGTAAAATTGTGATGGTCCCGCCATCATTGTAAAGATGTGCCGTCTGGGAGTGAGCCTCCCCAAACATAAATATTGCCATAAAACAGGCTAATATTAATTTTAAATTCTTCATATAAATTAGTTTAGATTAAATAATTTGACTCGAAACAACAATTAAATCAAATATGCTCAAATATGCAATTTTTTTTTGGATTTTTCTGTACAATAACAATGCTATTCTTACATGAAAAAAACTTTTCTTTAGATAAAAAGCATTATTTTCGTATTGGTTTTCAAGCAATTAAAGCTTACTTTCTTGCAAAATAATATTAACTTTAAGGTTACAATTCGGTAACATAATTACTTAAAAAAGCTTAAAACAGGCCCTGTAAAAAAAATGCAAAACCCGTTTTAAGCAAACAAACAGAAATTTTTCAATAATTATAAGTCTTGTTTTAAACCGTAAACACAATCTAACAATTTAAAACACCAAAGTCAACTATTATAATGACAATAAAATTGAAAAATCTTACGAAAAATCTTATAATATTTTTTTACTAACTCTATATCACTGTAGCTCAGTCAAAACAAAAAAGGGATGCATAAACAAATATGCATCCCTTTTCTAAAAAATTAAATTCTATCTTATGCAGACTTTTGAGATGTAATTATCTCAGGTTTAATATCACGTTTAGGTGATTTCTTCAGTTTAATTACATTAATCTTGTTTAAGACTTTAATGATTTGATAAGTGATGTCAATTTCATGCCACCGAACTCCTCCAAAATTTGCTCTTCCACCAAATTTATGATGATTATTATGATAATTTTCACCTAACAATAAGAAATCAAAGGGTAATGAATTCGTACTCGTATCTTTAACTTTAAAATTACGATATCCAATTTTATGACTAAACCAGTTTACCATGGCTCCCTGAACAGGTCCCATTACTAAATGCACCGGAAGTAATAACCAAAGCCACCAAGATGTTGCAAAAAATGCATAAATACCAATAATTGCAAAAGCCCAACCTAATCGGTTTGGCCAGGAATCGGCAAATTTTTCAAAAGCACTCCATTGAACAGCTCCGGAAGAGAATTTTGGGTCAACTTCAATTCTTCCATAATTAATATCATTATAGATAGTTCTGGTTTGCCACATCATGTCAAATAAATTCTTACTGTACTTGGGTGAATGGGGATCTTGATCCGTATCTGCAAAAGCATGATGCATTCTGTGCATTATACCATAAGCATAAGCACTTAAATAATTACTACCCATAAATAGCCAGGTAAGTACATAGAAAAATTTCTCCCACCCTCTGCTCATCTCAAATTGCTTATGAGAAGCATATCTATGGAGGAAAAAACTGTGTATAAAAATACACATATACCAATTGATGATAAAAAATAAAATAATGATCATTTTTATAAAGCTTTTACCCCTAAGACAGTAAATTCTTAAAAGTGTGACAGTTTAACTTGTTTTTTTTAATAATTTTTTAGGACTGAGGATTTTTCTTGTCCATCCAATTTGAAAAATCGCTTTTTAATACATTAATATAGTCACAGACATCACCATATTTATACGCCTTAAAAAAAGAAGGAAAAAAGCTTTTAAAGGTATTTTTATCGTATTCGAATCTCTGTGCATCATCCTGCATCCTGACTTTTGCTCTTTGGAAAATTTTACGTGCATTTTCACTGGTAGTTCCTATCAACTCCGTGATATCATTATAACTGAAGTTAAACGATGATTTTAACACAAAAACAGCTTGCTCCTTAGAATTTAACTTCTTTAACATATTTGCATAAACTTCTGTTAATTCCTTTTCCATTTCACTATAGCTGTTTTCAATATTTAGCTGATAATTACTTATCTGGAAATTTATTTCTGCCAAAGCTTCAACTTTTTTTCTTTTAATATCTTCTAAAAAATTGATGCAAGCATTTTTTACCGCTTTAATAAGATATGCTTTGCTATTTTGAACATTTTCTTTATCAACTTTCATCCACTTTAAAAAAGTTTCCTGTACTATATCCTCAGCATCTTCCTTTGATTTAAGAAACTGATAGGCTATTGAATACAATAAACTATAATAATTATTATAGGCTTTTTCGGCAGTCATGGGACAAGTTAAGTTGCAAAGATAACATTAAAAGTCAAAAAAATGTTCTAAAATTCCATAAAGAACTTACATTTAAATACAGTTGTAAAACTACTTTTTTAACATATTATTCTGCAAAAATGATTCCAGATGTGATACTGAGTTAAATCTCCAATAGATATTGTCTTCTGAATCTACTAAATAAATGGTTGGGGTAGCGAAAACATAGTACAATTCAGCAGATTCACTTTCCCAGCCTTTAAAATCTGAATAATGCAACCAGTCTGAAAAGTGAGATGATACCTGATTATAACTTTCCTTGTCATATTCAAGTGGGAAACTAACTACTTTTACACCATTTTCACTTAATAAAGAATTCATATTGTAAAGTGAAGGAATTTCTTCCATACAGTGGTTACACCAGCTTGCCCAAAAGACAATCAATCTGTAATCTCCGGGTATCTCATGTAAACTTTCATATCCTCTTACCGGGCTTGAAAAATTAACATCCGGAGCCGGGTTTCCCTTTTTCATTGCTCTGTATTGTTGCATTTTACGCTCTAAGCCTGATTCTAATTCACAAGCTCCATCCAACATTTGATTACTTAAATATTCTGCCGCCCTGAATAAGCTTCTCTTTTCAAAAAGATTGAACAAATGATTCGCATACAAATTTAATAAATCATCCTCCCCTTCTACTGTCGCCAAAAGATGATCTGTTGCTGCATTTATTAAAACATAAACTGAATCCAAATCGGGAGTTCCACTACCTGCCGACTCGCAAAGAACTACATAATTCTCCATCAATCTTTCCAGTATTCCGGAATGCAATAATCTTTTGTCTGAAAAATCTATTTCATGAAAGTATAACAAATCCTGTTCTACCCGGTGCCAGTATCTGTTGATAGTAACCGGTATATTTTCAACATAAGTTCTGATAGGTATATAGTAAGATACATACAGACTTTTATCAAGGTTCTCTAAATTTTTAGCTTGTCGTTCTTTTAAGTTCTTAATTTCGTTATTAATAAATCTTAAAGACCTTTTTGAAGAAGACTCTTCATAGTATGGCAATACATACTTCAAACCACTTAATTTTGCATCTGTTATACTTCTCTCCTGAATATAATTTTCAAATTCAATATTTTCACGACTATCAAAAGTAACCTCAAAATTGTTAAAAATATCGTTAAAGGTGATTTTAATATTCTCTTCAGCCAATATCAGTAAAAGTTGATTTTGCCCGTCTACATCAATAAAACCGGCGCCTTTATAATCCTTATCAAAAGTTAATTTCAAAGTACCGTTTTCATCAGTTTTTCCTTCATCAAATTTGAAGGTACTAAAGCCCTGAAACCCATAAAGTGTGATATTTACATCGGGAACTCCATCTAAATCAATTTTTAGATTATTGACAGCAAATGATGTGTAGTGTATCAATAATGAGATAAAAACAATAATTACTCGCTTCATATACATTTATTTTAAAAAAAAATCCTGCCACTTCAAAAATAAGAAAAGTAGCAGGATTTTCGATTATGAAAATAAATTCTGTTTGTAAGTTAATTTTTTATACATCTCACACTTTTACCTCTGCCTCTGTGATCGGAATCTATATCTGCAGTATTTGCGGTGCCTCTTATGCGAAGTCTTACAGCTTGAGTCCCGCTAACCGTACTGGTCCAATAAAAGCCCTGTGAACCGGCCTGTCCTAAATTTCCGGAAGTTTGAAACCGAAAGCCTGCTGCCGTAAACTTTCTATTACTATTATAAGCACCGGTGAGAGTTTGTTCAGACCAGCTGTTTCTCTCAGCTATTGCTTCAGCTTCTGTAGGTAAACGAAATCCGGCAGGGCATGGGTTGTTTATTCCTGCGAGCCCTTGCCATAAATTATCATTTGCCGGGTTCAACCAATCACTTGATCCGGTACCCATTGCAATAAAATCTGAGTGTGTAGGCTGAGGCACAGAACTTTGAGTACTTGTAATGCTGCTATTCCTGGCTGCATGCCCGTCATCCGGTCTGCCCCACTGAAATAAACAACCATAAGCCTGAGCATCAGTAACACTGATAGCTTGTCTGGAAGCTCCTAAATTTCTATCCATCCATATACGCCCGGTAGTGCTGTTAATTACTTCAACGAGATCTGTTGAAGAAGCGCAAGGCCCCAGGCTCACCGGAGGAACAATTGATAAACAAGTATAACCACTGTTTCCACAAACATTTTCTGCTCTTACACAAATATTTCCGGCCGGTGTTCCTGTAAAGTCAACTGTAATAGATATACTACCCTGACCACCTGTTATAACTGCTCCGGAAGGAACAGTCCAATTATAATCTGTAGCTGATGTAACTGCTGATGTGCTATACACTACTCCGGTTGCGTTGTCAGAAGGAGCAGAATTTCCACTTACAGCCGGAGGGTTATCAGGGACGGTAATTTGAGATGCATTTACTACAAATGTTTTAAATTCAGCACATCCTCCATCTTCCGTAACTGTTACTGTATAAGTACCGGGAGAAAGTGAACTAATTGATTGAGTATTTCCGGCATTTCCCGACCATGAATATAAATATGGAGAAGCTCCACCGGATACGGAAAGATTTATGCTTCCATTATTATCACCAATACATACTTCATGAGTAACGGTTCCATCGATAATAATATTAGTAGATGAACAATCCGGACCTGAACCCGGACCTGCTGAAGCCTCACTACATAAACTTATCCAGTCAATGTTGTTATAAACTTCAACACATTCATTTTCCGTATTATAAATTAACAACCCCTCAGCCGGTGAAGCAATTGCATCACGCTGAGAAGTGTTCATTCTGGGTAAAAGTAAACCCTTGTTTGAAGACTCCATTTCAAAAATTGAAGCAGGATTCACATTTGTGTGATTATCACCAATTTTAACTTGTGAAAAACCAACTCCTGAAAAAAGCAGGCTGATAACTAAAATATTTATATATTTTCTTAACATAACTTTTGTTTAAAACTTAAGATTAATCTTCTTTTATACACCTGATAGAGTTTCCTCTGGATGGATTCATAGCGTCTCTCCAAAATTGATTACTGTTGGCATTTAGTCTCCATAAAATGGCACTTACATTACCTACAGAGGTCCAGTAGTATGAACGATCCCCAAAATGCTCAGAACCATAAGGTGAAATAGTGCTACGCTGCCCACCGGGTTTACCATTAAATCCATAATCATCTGTGCCATTCATACCGGCAATCCATCCGGTTGTAGATTTTAGCTTTTGACCGGCATCATCACCTACATTACCCCATCCATTCCACTCAGCATCTCCATAATTATAGGTCTGGTCAACTTCACCGGCAAGCATTTTCCAGTCTTCATCATCAGGCACTTTCCAGCCAAGAGGACACAATGTTCCCTCTCTTACAGCATAATGATTGTATAAAAAACCATAACTGTCATCATAAGTTGAATTTGCTCCGTCATAATAAATTGAATATGCGGGAGTACTTACAAACCAATTGCCGTCAAACTCAACAAAAGGAATAGAGGTTCCATTATTAAATATACTAGTTCTTAAGTCTTCTGCAAACCAACATTGATTTCCTATAGGAACAATTGAATAAGTATGTCCGTCTAAAGAAGGAGGCACTACTCCGGTACAAGCATTTGCAGGCAAAGTGGATACATTACATAAATTTATCCAAACAGAACCATCAAATACCTCCAGACAAACAGAATCTGTATTGAAAATCAGCAAACCTGCAGGTATAGGAGTGCTTATGTCATTATCTCTCTGAATAGTTGATAGCCTGGGCATCAAAACGCCTTTATCAGAAGTTTCCAGTTCAAAAACTGCAGAAGGATGAATATTTTGAATATTATCGCCAATTTTAACTTGTCCAAAAGTAAAATTAACAGTTATCAAAAAAAATGTAAGAAATAGAATCCTATTCATAGTTCAATAAATTATATAAAATCAAATTAAAAAAGGCTAATCTTTAATGCAACGTACACTTACAGCATAACCTCTGACGATAGTAGACATGTTAAACGAAGTAAAATAGGTCAAGTACCGGGCTTGGTCACCGACAGTCGTACTCGTCCAATATCTGGCCGTTTCTACAATAATATTTGCATTATCTACTCTTCTGGCTCCGGCTCTTGAAATTTTTAATTCACTGTCAAATGCATCAGCTAATGAATTTGAGTTCCAGGACGCCACTTCATTTACCCACTCAATTTCAGTTGGAATTCTAAATCCGCCGGGACAAGGGTTATTTATGCCATTTACTCCCTGCCATAAATTATCATTTTGAGGGTCACGCCAATCCATTGGCATTACTAAGCTGGGTACAGTAATAAAATCTCCGTGCCCGGGAGTATCCGATGCGCTTAAATTTGTAGTTGTATTACTATTTCTGAATTCATGTCCATCTGTACCTCTGCCCCACTGATAAAGACATCCATATGAGTCTTCGTCTAATGCGGATGTTGCCTGTTGTGTAGCTCCAAGATTTCGATCCATCCAAATTCTACCGGTTGTCGGATTGGTTACCTCCACAATTTCAGTCATTACTCCACATGCCTGTATTGAACTTGGTGGAGCACCTGTGTCACATAAACTTCTCCAGTCTGTACCATCAAAAACTTCAACACAACCTTCGTCTATATTGTATATCACCAAACCCTCCGGTATAGGCGTGGCTATGTCATTATCTCTTTGCTGAGTTGTTAATCTGGGTAATAAAAATCCCT
>REEL01000064.1 GCA_007695095.1 Chitinophagaceae bacterium
AATGCTGCAAGATGCAGCGAAACACTCACACTCGCGAGACGCGAGCGAGGGCGGGTAAAGCTGCCCGAGGTGGTTGGTAGCCATAGGGTTGGCAGGCCCGTTTTCGGTATCGTCACCGTAAATGAGTTTTTCACGCAAAGTAAAACCGGCTGAAGCATTGTCTTTTGCCCACAGCTTTATTAACCTGCTTAATTGATCATAGGCATTCAATACTTTTGCTCCTCTTTCATCCTGCATTTCAATGGGTTTAAACGCCGCATCAAAGATAGCTGTTTTCTCCCCGCTGTCAATATGTTTTGTCCACAAGACATTGGCTCCCTGTTCTTCCTCACCTTCACCGGTTACGGGCTTGAGGTCATATTTGTGGTGGAAAGCTACTCTTCCAAGTGCATCGGTTACTTTCAGAAGATTTCCGCGTATATCATACTCGTACTTCATCACCACATCTTCCTTTTCTTCATTTGGCTTTATATGTGCCTGATGTTCTGTGGTTTTGATGGTTCTGCCCAAGGCATCCATTACGACAGATGATGGGGTGTAGTGGTGATCATCCGGTACATTGTGGTTTTCTCCGTGGGTTTCTTTTGCTAAATCATTGGCATCGTAGGTGTAGCTTTCCCAGGGCGTAGGGGTTATTTTGTTTTGTAAGAGGTAAGTGGTTGTTGGCAACTTTGTCAAATCATCCGGGATACCAAAAATTACTCTTTGCTCACTGCCGTCAGGGTTTTTGGTGCGTACTACCTGCCCCCGTGGGTCGTAGTACATCCTAAGCTTGCGGAACTTATGCTCATTTTTGGCAGCTTCAAAGGTAAAGCCCTTGTCAAAATAGGGTTCGTATTGTTTAATGACCTGTCCTTTATTGTCGTACACCTGCCAGCCACTGACGACTACGTTCATTTTATCTGAAGGGCCTCTTTCCACGCCAATGGCATCCTCGTTAGGGTCTTCCTGCTTTTGGGGCAGGTTGCTGTTGCCAAATTGCCTGTCTGTTTTTGTTTTTCCGAAAATCACGTCTTCTGCCTGTATTCTTGTCTGTAACAAACGTCCGAATCCGTCGGTATATTCTACTTTGATAATCTCCGGTGAGTTGGTTTCATCTGTGTAGTGTTGTTCTCTCTGTATGGTCTTTACCCAGACAGGCTGTCCGTGGTTTTTAAATGCCATAAAGTCGTATTCCATTTCTACCGAGGGCTTCCATTGCTGGCTTTGCTCGTCTATGATATCGCCTTCTACGGCACCTTCTTTGCCTATCACCCCGCTCTTTGTCATCAATCCCAAAGGTGAAAAAGCAAAGACACTTCTGTTGCCGTTGGGGTCGGTAATCATCTTGGCTTGTAAAATACGGTAGTCATATTCGGCAATCGTCTCTAAATATACATCTTCATCTTCTACTTCAACTGCTTCAAAAATCCATTGTCGAGCTTTCACCGGCAACAAATCATATTCATCGTATTCTATGGTGCTGCGATTGTCAAAGGTGTCTTTGGTTTCCAGTACCAAGCCCTTAGCTGTATCCGGGTTTTTATGAAAATCGTATTTGGTTTTACTGCCGGGTACATACCAGCCTTCGGGATGATTGCCGTCATCTTTAAATTGATAACCGAGGCGTTCATCTTGGTTTTGGAGGGTGTCTGTGAAGGCTGGGGGGTAGGAAGCCGTTATATTTCTAAAAAGACATTTTTGCATGACGAATTAAAAATAAGCATTTTTTCAAAGAACGGTTTTGTTTGAGCTACTTTTTTTATATTCTACTGGCTTCGGTACATCGAAGGCTTTTGTGCAGAATCGTTGTGGAAGTAGCAGGGCTAATCTTTACATACTTTTCCACTAATAGCACTTTCGGGAATAAAACCTATAAATCTTGAGTCCACTGAGTTATGACGGTTATCACCTAAAACAAAATAAACTTTTTCTTCTAATATTTTTGTATTCAATTTTCCGCACTTAAATAAGCTATATAATGAAAAATCAAACCTGCCCAATAAACTGTATAAACCGCTAATCGTATCACCTATTTCAGGAATATAAATTGGGCCATAATCTTGTATTGTCCAAGTAGAATCACCCGGTAATATTCTCTCATGCTTATAACTTACCCTTTCAATTTGCTCAAGTGTATTAATTTTTTTCACTTCTTTTAATTGACTTTCTGTTAAATAAAGAAAGTACATATTAGCAAGCCTTGAATAAGTATGTTCTAAAGTATCCAAACCAGGCGGTGGTTTATGTGAACTGAAAGTTGCATAATATTTAAATTTTAAATTTGAGATTTCAACAGGATTATCATTTACAAAAACTTTATCATCTTGAATAAGTAGCCTGTCACCAGACTCTGCAATTATTCGATAAATCCAATTAGCCCCCTCACAATAATTATTGAAAATTATTATATCACCTTTTTTAAGATTGTTTGGACGGCAAATTTCTACTACATCACCATACATTATATTACCTTCCATAACAGTACTTGGCATTTTAGCAGTATCCTTGCAACTACTAATAAAAAGACTTAAAATTAAAAATGCTATAAAATTGTTTTTCATTATCTAAATTTAAATGTTGTTTGTCTTGGGACAAATATATTAATTGAATTACGAGTATTATCTACTTCAGATTCTTTCAACCTTGGAAACATAATACTTTCTTTAATTTCATCATCATTAACTGCTTCATTTAAAAAGTATTTGAATAAAGCTTTTTGAATAATTTTTTCTCGAAAAGTATTATAATCACTTTTACCCAATTGTGTTGGTTGCAAAACATAACTAAGAACATTTACATATCTCATAAGAGAAGCTGAATCGATTATTTTTTCTATAATATGTGACTTTATCTGATCAACAGTAAAATTTATAAGCAATTCCTCAAAAGTTGTTTCAACATTATTATCTGTTAAATCTGAAATATCAGTAATAGAAAATACTATTCGATAAGTTGCTAAAAAATCTTCCTGACTATAATCATAAATACTTCCTGGGTAAGTAGTGAAAGTATCTGGTAAATCTAATTCACTAATAATTTGAAGAGTAAGTTCATGGCGGAGATTATAAATTTCTCTTGATTCAGTTATGGCATCATTTAAAATTTCGGTATTAAATGGAGGGTTATTTCCTGTTACATTTTTACTTTCTATAATTTCAACTGTATCAAAAGATAACTCATGCATATTTCCATCTTCCCCCAATATGGTATCTCCAGCTTTTAAGTTATCTCCTCCATTTTCCCCTTCATCCTGCATCCCATCCGGATCAATTCTATTTATTGGGTTATTACTCGTGTAATGATAGGGTGTCATTCCCGGTTGTTCGAAAGCCAATGGATCTACACTCACAAACCTACACATCCACGCACTATAATACCTCGCTCCATAATAATACAGCCCGCTATGTTCATCTTTTTCTTTGCCACAGAAGCGGTAACGTTTCTTAGAAAAACTATGCAGGCTGCTTTCTCCGAATGGATAATATTCTTCTTTGTCTATTTTGCTTCCGTTTGTGTCATTTAACCGCATAACAGAAGAACCGAGATGATCTTCAAGATTATAAACCAATTCTGGTGTTGTATCTCCACTAAACGGATTCCCTACCCGTAATGTTGCTATTCGTGCCGTGTCGTCAAGGATATGCAACTCATTGTTTTCTGCTGTAACGTTATCGTTGCTGTCTTTTTTATACCGGTGTTCAAAAATTTCATCTATATAGACTGTAACTTCTACCTCTCCCTGCTGATTTCGCGTATATTTTTTAATTCTCTGTCCACCTGCATCATAAAGATAATGTTCTGCAATGCTTACTGTACTGCCATCATCTATCTTGAAAAACTTCAACTGGTCTGCATAATCCCACTCAAAAAAGCGTGAAGCGTTTTCCTGTATTTGATTTCCGCTATCATCAAAATCAAAAGTGTAGGTATTAGAACCGATCTCTACGTTATCCAACATGTTTTTTCCGGTAGCATAGTTAAATGTCCGGGTAAAACTGCCTCCATTAGCTACATGCTGCAATTCAAGGATATTACCCATTTTGTCATACATATAATTTTGTGTATAACCTCTGCGATTGTTGGAGTCAGTACATTTGGGCTTATCATCCCAAGGTGGTACAACTACATCATTACATTCCCTGCCTGTAGCCGTATTTAAGCGGTACAATGCATCGTAGGTAAAATCCCTTTCCAGCTTATCCGGTGTACCGCCATAACCGCTGTCATTTTCTTTGTGTATGATAGAAACTATGTTACCAACAAGATCATAATCATAAGCATGGTTTTGTAATATGTTCCCATCCGTTTCGTAAAGATGCTCGTTAGCCTGCTGACTGAATTGGTATCTTTCAGTCTGCTGTCTTTTCAAGCGGAAGGTATATGGATTGTATGTATATCTTGTCATCATTTTATTGCCGTAAGCTATTAACAATCGCTGCCCTTTAGCATTGTAAGCAATGTGTTTTACAAATTCGGTAATGTTCGATGATGCTATATCGTCTTTTAACTTTACAGATTGCAATGCACCGGCACGGTTGTAAGCCGGTGTTAATTCTTTACGTTTGTCATCATCATCTTCAGGGTAAAGATACGTTTTAATCCTGTTTAATGCATCATAACGGATAGAAGAAAGATACACTTTTGCATCCAATTGATTCCCGCTTCCTTCCCAGTTTACCTTAAACGATTCGTTTTGAGTCAATTCACTATCTGCTATGACCTGTCGATTTCTCTCCAGCACATTCCCTTTGAAATCATAGGCATCAAAAACAATCAATCCTGCATCTTCAAACTGTTGGTATAATTGCCCGATATGATTGGTGTTTTCCGGGTTTGAAAGATTACTATTACTTGCATCTCCATATATAAACTTTTGTCTGAGTGTTACAGACTCATTATTATTGTCTCTCGCCCAGAACTTAATCAAACGATTGAGTTCATCATACTCATTTAGTGTCAAAGCTTGTTTTTGATCTCTGCTTTCAACCGGGCGGAACATTGCGTCAACTATTATAGTTTTTTCCCCACTATCAATATGTTCTGTCCACAAGACATTTGCTCCCTGTTCTTCTTCACCTTCCCCGGTTACGGGTTTGAGGTCGTACTTGTGTTCAAAAGAAACTCTACCCAAGGCATCAATGACATTTAACGAATTAAAAATAAGCATTTTTTCAAAGAACGGTTTTAATTTGAGCTACTTTTTGTTTTCTACTGGTTTCTTTATCTGCCTTAGGCAGAGAGCTACCGAAGAGTCTTGTGTAGAATTGTTGTGAAAGTAGCACTGGAAGTTGCCTCCATCATATCCGTGTAGATAAATACAAAACTGAAAGACATAGAATAATAAATATAATTATTAAAATTCCAGAACTAAATGCCCCTAATTTATACTTATTATCAAAATAGCTTTCAATACTGATGTATGTTTTTCTTTTAATAAAAATTAAATAATTTATAAAAACTGTAAATAGAACTTGGAAAACAGGTAATAAAAATACAAAAATGTTATTAGCCTCACTTCCAATCAATGGAATCAAAAAATTTGATTTATATATGAATAATATATTGATTGGCATCCATATTAAGATGAGCAAGAAAAGTGAATATGCAGTAGATGCTCCAGTTGCAATATCATGTTTTTCTAATTTATTCCAATAACTGTCTGACTGAAATCTTTTGAAAATAATGTAGTATAAAAAATAGTATATATTGTACTTAATGTTCATAAAATTTATATGATTCCCAAAGCTCTTTCGGATTTGTAACCCCACTGTTCGTAGCATCCTTGCTAACAAGACAAAGCCGGTTATATTTCTAAAAAGACCTTTTTGCATGACAAATTAAAAATAAGCATTTTCTCAAAGAACGGTTTTATTTGAGCTACTTTTTGTTTTCTGCTGAATTCTTTATCTTCCTTAGGCAGCGATGTATCGAAGGGTTTTGTGTAGAATTGTTGTGGAAGTAGCACCCCGGCTATTAATGCGGCTAAAGTCGAGTTTCTCTTAATACTGCCCCGCCGGCTAAAACCAACGGCAATAGATGGACAAAACTTAGTTTTATTTTTAGCAAACTGGAGTCACTACGCAGAGTAATAGCACCATTAATCTACCTTTCTCCAAATAAAAAAAGGCTGATACTTTATTCGTATCAGCCCTCTCAAAGATCTTAAAAAAATAGTTTATCTATTCTTCATCTTTTTTAACGTCAGCAGCTGCTACTTCTGTTCCAGTTGATGCTTCTGCTTCATTAGCCGCTCTTTTGCTGGCACAACAAGCTTTTGCTTCAGCTTTGTCTTTTCCGGAACAAGCTTTTGCAACTTCCGTTTTTTCAGTTTCTGCAACAGCTTTTGAACCGCCGCCACAAGCAATTGCCGCATTAAATGAGAACATAGACGCTATAGCGAATGTAAATAAGAATTTTTTCATGGTTATTTATTTTATGTAAATATAGCATATCTACGCTAATTTAACAAAAAAGTTTTGATATTTTTTTTAGTAAGCCGTATGATTTATCTTTGTGTAAAATTTTATCTATGCAAGTTTTGAATTTTATCGTGACTCTTTTATTAGCAGCTATAGCTATTATAATCACATCCTATATATTGCCGGGTGTACATGTAAACTCCTTTTTAGATGCCATTATAGTCGCTGCTGTATTGAGTATCTTAAATGCTGTGGTCAAACCTATTTTAATTATTTTAACTATTCCCATTACGATTTTTACACTGGGTCTGTTTCTATTAGTGATAAATGCCCTCGTAATAATGCTGGCAGCCTGGATTGTTCCCGACTTCAATGTTGTTAATTTTTGGTGGGCTCTTTTATTTAGCTTAATTTTATCTCTGATAGTTTCTGTTTTTAATAATCTGACAGGAAAAGGCAGTAACAGAGGAGAACGTATGCAAGAATTCTGATTACCGGCATCCGTTTTTAAACCTTTTTTCGTATAAATATAAATTCTCATCATGAAACATATTTGTCTGATTTTAATTTTACTTTTTTCTATAATTTACATTACAGCATGTGAAAGTGAAATGGAAAAGAAAACGGAAGATGCTCCCAAAACAGAGGAGTCTATGCCTTTTGACTTATACGAACCCAGTCAGATGGCTGCTCTGATGCATGCCATGGAGGCTGACTTGAAAAAAATGAAAGCTACTTTAAAAGCCGGCGATGTTCCGGAATTCCCGGTTTCCTGGGAAGGTATTTTTCACGCTGAATTGACCAACCCTTCTCAGGGAGATGATTTGTTTTACGAAAAAAGTGAGCAGTTTATCGATTTAACCATAGAGTCTGTAGAAAAAATGAAAAAGGGTAGTGAGTTTAATCCTGAATTGTATAATTTGATAGTTGCTTCTTGTATAGATTGTCATCAATCCTATTGTCCCGGCCCTATCCGCAGAATTGAAAAGTTGAAATGGAAAGATCATGCAAAATGAAAATCTGAATGTTAATTCTCAAAATATTAAAGAGCATGCAGCAAAAAAACTAAAAGAAAACCGTAAATTTCTCAATAACCTTAAAAAGAACTCCAACAAAAAACTCTTGAAAATCGTACCTCAAATACATGATGAGGTTTTTGAAAAAACGAATTGCCTGGAGTGTGCAAATTGCTGCAAAACCATTAGCCCTGTATTCAAAGAGCGGGACATAAAACGCATTTCCAAACTATTTAATCTTAATGATAAGTCCTTTATTGCAACCTATTTGTTTTTAGACGAAGACAATGAATATGTTCTTCAGCAAACTCCCTGTGTGTTTTTGGGGGATGATAATAAATGCCTGATATATGACAGTCGTCCGGAAGCATGTCGTCACTATCCGCATACGGATAAAAAACCCTTGCTGAAAATTAAAAATCTAACCCTTAAAAATTCAGCTGTATGTCCGGCTGTGTATAATATTCTTGAGCGACTAAAAGATGTTTCTTAAATTTTAGTTAAAGAAAACATCTTCATCACTAATTTCTTTTCCTTCTGACATCAACACACTTCTTTCTACTGCAGTTTTTAACTCTCTGATATTTCCCGGCCAGGTATGTGAAAGCAGCTTTGCTTTTGCTTCTTTTGAAAATACTTTTTCGTCTTCTAACTGTTTTCTTAAAAAGTCTTTCAAAAAGTGGTTAGCCAATATTAGCACATCATTTTCTCTTTCTCTCAAAGGGGGTATGGTAATCATAAATCCCTGAAGACGATAATATAAATCTTCCCTGAACTTACCCTGTTCAACTAATTTTGGAAGATCTTTATTTGTTGCAGCAATTACCCGTACATTTAATTCTATTTCTCTGTTACCACCCAATCGCTGAACAACTTGCTCTTGCAATACTCTCAACAATTTAGGCTGTAAAGTAAAATCCAGCTCTCCGATTTCATCTAAAAAAATGGTTCCCTCATCAGCCTCTTCAAATCGTCCGATTCTTCTCGAGTCTGCACCGGTAAAAGCTCCTTTTTCATGCCCGAATAGCTCACTTTCCAAAAGCTCTTCCGGTATAGCTGCCATATTGACTTTCACAAAGGGCTTTTTTTTCCGGTTAGAATGGTAGTGAATGGCCTCTGCAACTAATTCTTTTCCTGTACCACTTTCGCCATTAATCAAAACCTGATAATCGGTCTTCTCAACCTTTTGAATGAGTCTCAGCAATTTCAATACTGCCGGGCTCTCCCCTATTATTTTTGTGTACTTTTCTCTTTCAATTAAACGCTCCTTTAGTACCTCCAATTCTCTCGAAGATGAGATTTGCTCAACGATTGATTTAATGGATTGCTGTAATTTTATAAAGGTATGTTGGTCTTTTGGCAAATACTCTTTTACCCCTAAATCATATAATTTTACAACAACTGACACATCTTGCTGTCCGGATATGATAATAGGATGCGTTTGAGGGGATAGCTGCTTAATTCTTTTTAATACATCTACACCATTTAAACCTTCCATATTGTAGTCTAAGGTGACTATATCCGGTAAAAGATGAATATTCTTTAAAAAATCGACCGGATTATGAAATATAGTAAGTTCAAAGCGATCATCTTTACTAAGCATCGTTTTAATAGAGTTTGCGTAAAAAACATCATCCTCCAGGATAAAGATTTTTATTAAACTTTTCATTTTTTAAAAATAGATTATTTTATTTATTGTAAAATTACAGTAAAAAGTAGTAGAAATATATCAAAGTCTTACATAGCACGATAATAGGAATCTTTTAAATGATTTTTTAGATTATTGTTTGCTAATTTTCTACTTTTATTTAAGTTTAATTGCAAAAAAGGTTTTTAAATAATCGACCAAAGTAAGATTTTTTTCTAAACAAGTAGTAAATTAAGATTTTATTTTTTAAAATAAAGGAATTGATAGATATGAAGTATTGCAAATTGAGTGTAAATATAAATAAAGTAGCATTGATTCGAAATTCAAGAGGCGGAAATTATCCTGATATATTCAAATTTGCAGAAGATTGTGAGCGTTTTGGCGCAGAAGGCATTACCGTGCATCCCAGGCCGGATGAACGCCACATACGATATAGCGACTTAGAGATACTTTCATCAGTTGTAAATACAGAATTAAATATAGAAGGATATCCGTCAGAAAAGTTTTTAACCATTATGGATAAGCTTAAACCGCATCAGGTCACATTAGTTCCTGATTCTCCGGAAGCATTAACCTCCGACAACGGCTGGGATATTATCAAATACTTTGATTTCCTGAAAGAAGTAAATAATCGCTTGCATTTCAATGGTATTCGGGTTTCGCTTTTTGTAAATGTTGACCCCAAACAGATAGAAGCAGCCTTAAAGCTGGGTATCGATAGAATTGAGTTGTACACCGGTCCTTTTGCAGAAGAGTATAAAATCAATCCGACAAATTCATTGATTCCTTTTAAAGAAATTGAAAAAAGACTGGAAGGCAGTAATTTAAGACTAAATGCAGGACATGATTTAAACCTGTATAATCTGGCAGCTCTTAAATCTGTGCTACCTTCATTAGAAGAAGTTTCTATTGGACATGCCCTTGTTTCTGATGCATTGTATTACGGGATTGAAAATACGATCGGACTGTATAAAAGAGCGCTTAGAAAAGGTGAAGAAGCCAGAGGCTAAAACTATTACATTTTTTAAAATCTGCTTTGCAGTTCTTTGAAATATGGAACTGCCTGTAGCATTCGACTTCCATACCATGAAAAAAACTCTCCATCTACCAAAGTTGCCTTTAAGTCATTTTCAAGGAATTGTTTTTTGTGTTTTTCTTTAAAAGGATATGGTTCTGAGGATAAAAACACAAAATCAGGCTCTAATGACTGAATCTCTTCTATCGTTGTTTCCGGATATCTTCTTTTTTGCTTAAAAACATTTTCAAACCCACTTCTCTCCAGCATGTCATGTATAAAAGTATCCCCGCCTACCGTCATTAAGGGGTTTTGCCAAATAATATAAGCTACACTGATTTTTTGACCTGCTTTTAAATCTAAAAAGCCCTTTTCAATTTTAGCTGCCATTTCAGAAGATTCATCCGCTTTTCCACAAATAGCCCCCAGCTTTTTTATCATTTCTAATGCACTGTCTACATCATTCACATCACTTATCCATACTGGATAATCTTTCATTAATTTTTCGACTTGTTCCTTTACATTTTCCTCTTTATTGGCTAAAATAAGGTCGGGGTTCAGGCTTTCAATTTGAGAAAAGTTAAGCTTTTTAGTGCCACCTATGCGGGTTTTTGTCCGAAAAACAGTTTCAGGATGTACGCAAAATTTTGTTATTCCGGCTATCTCATTTTCCAAACCCAAATCAGCCAGCAACTCAGTTTGAGAAGGTACTAAAGAGATAATTCTCTTAGGTGTTGAATGACATACCACTTCCCTGCCTAACTGATCTGTAAATGTATATTTTGATTTTTCGGACAAAGGGATCAATATTTTAAAAGAGCGCTAAACTTTCTAATCCAGAAATTTATTTTTTCTCATCCACTCGTCATTGTAAACTTTATTTACATAACGGGTTCCGTGATCATGGAAAATCACAACGACTAAATCATCTTTGGTTAGTTTATCTTTTAATTGTAAAAGTCCTGCCATTGCAGACCCACATGAATAACCAACGAAAATACCTTCTTTCTTAGTAATTTCTCTGGCCATTAAGGCCCCGTCTTTATCAGTTACTTTTTCAAAATAATCGATTACTGAAAAATCTACTGCCGAAGGGATAATATCTTCGCCTATACCCTCTGTTATATAGCTGTAAATTTCTTTTTCGTCTAATTCTCCGGTTTCATGATATTTTTTCAAAGCTGAGCCGTAAGTGTCAATTCCCCAAACTTTAATATTGGGATTTTTTTCTTTCAGATATTTTCCGGTACCTGAAATGGTTCCACCGGTTCCAACTCCAACAACCAAATGTGTAACTTTTCCGTTTGTTTGTTCCCAAATTTCAGGTCCGGTACCTCTGTAATGCGCTATCGGATTCGCCGCATTAAAATATTGATTTACATAAAAGGAATTGGGTGTTTCTTCGCTGATTTTTTTCGCTACCGAATAGTATGATCTCGGATCATCCGCGCTTACATCAGTAGGACAAACGATTACTTCAGCACCCACAGCCTTTAAAATATCTATTTTTTCTTTTGACTGCTTATCGTTAGTTGTAAAAATGCATTTATAACCTTTTTCAATAGCTATCAAAGCAAGTCCCATTCCGGTATTTCCTGAAGTTCCTTCAATAATAGTGCCTCCGGGCTTTAATTTGCCTGTTTTTTCAGCTTCTTCTATCATTGTAACAGCAATTCTGTCTTTAATAGAATTCCCCGGATTAAAAGATTCTACTTTTGCATATACTTTTGCCGGAATATCACCAATTACTCTCTTTAAACGAACCAAAGGCGTATTCCCGATTGTTTGTGTTATATTATCGTACATCATGCCACAAAGATACAGTAAGTTTGATTTTTATATAGTCGATTGTTAAAAAAAATCACTTTTCTACAGGTAATAAAACCTTGGATGGAAATTGATTGCATAAGTGCAAAAATAAATTTCCGGCACGGGGTTCAATATCATCAAAATGATCTGCATCTGCTCCCGCTATGGAAATTCTAATTTTATTTCCTTTTGCAAATTGATAAGAAACCGGGATTAAATCCATTTCTATTCTTACCGGCTTATAAGGAACAAGAAGTCTTTTATCAGCTTTATAATATGTCCTGTAAAATCCCGGCTTGGTATAAGCAAAGTAATTTTCATCTCTTGTTTTGCGCAAAGACAACCTTAACTGACCTTCCGTAACATAATGAATGGTTCCATCGGGCTCTACCTCTTCCAGATAGATAATTAAATTAGCATCTTCTTCATCCACTGAAACATGTAAGTCCAACAAAACATGTCCGGTGACAATCTTATTTTCCTCCAATGGATTGCTGTCGAAATATAGCAACTTGTTACTCTCAATTTGCCTGTCCGGATAACCGGTTGGTTCATACATATAAAGCTCTGTAAGGCTGTTCCACCTTGAACCGAGTCCGGAAGCAGCAGTATAATCAATTTCATAGGTTGCTTTATCCAAAATTGACGGTTCGTTAGAATCCATATGAATATGTCTGTTAGTACTATCGGCAGTAAATTGCCAACTCGTATAAAATGTATTTTCCGGCGGCCAGCTTTCAGCCCATTTCCACTTTTCTTCCCGCATGGTATAATAGTAGATTTGTGGTTCATCCATGATGCCATTTTCAATTCCTTTTAGATGATAATCAAAGAACCGCAGCATTTCCTGTTTCACATCAAACTCCATTTCTAAAGAGCTTCTGTGCGGACTTTTATTTTTCTGACTGCCATGTCGCCAGGGACCTAAAATCATTTTACCTGGATTTGAAAGTGATAAATACCCTTTTACCGCAGAATTTGCCAAAGCCCCGTCAAAATAACCACTTAAGCGATAAATAGCCGCTCCGCTTCTTTCTATTTGTGGCAAATAATTCATCACACTATAGGCATCTATTACTATACTTGTATCAAAAGAGGGATTATCATCACGGTATTGCATATTCAGCAATTCAGAAAAAATATCCGTATTATCTTTATGTTCCTCTAAAGCCATATTTAATAGTACAGCTCTCCTGTCATCATCAACCGGATTAATACTTTTCACAAAGCGATTCGCTCTTCTGCCGAATGGAGAAAAGTCATTAAAATCTAATTTTCTGGTAAAATCTCCCCACACTTCTACAAACGGGCTGTGTCTTAAGCCGCCCGGAAAAACAATATCTTCATACAAATCAAAAATACTGTTTCTGCAAAAAGCTGCTTTTAGAGCCGGATGATTATTTGTCAATAATAGCTCTGCTGTAGTTCCGGGATAGGATACTCCCATAGTGCCGACCTTTCCATTTGACCAATGCTGCTGAGCAATCCAATCAATAACATAATATCCATCTTTAACTTCTTCTTTACTGAATTCCATTTTTCTATAACCAAAAGAAGCTCCGGAGCCTCTGGTATCAACATTCATAAAGGCATATCCATTTCGTATAAAAAAATCTATTTCATCCTTCAAACCGGGTTGCACAAAAGGATTAATAATCCAACGAAAAGGCCATTTTAATTGAATTGATCGGGTGTATCTGGTATAATGTAAGATTAATGGAATTTTTTCTCCCTCTTTTAGATTTTTCGGTAAATATAAATCCACCGCTAACAAAACGCTGTCAGGCATAGGCAGATAAAATGATTGGAATGTAGATCGCTTATATAATTGCTCGTTAGGACTTTCATATACTCCGGGTGTATTTTGATTATTCAAAGCTTTTGCAGGCAAAAGAAAAACAAAACAGCAAAATGCTATAATTCCGAATGCTTTCATTTAAAAGTGCATTAAATTTTAGATTATTAACGCAAATATAGCTTTTCAAATAAAAACATTCATTGATTTTTTTCGGGAGTATGTTTTAATTCTGAAAAAGCTGTTTTGAGAATAATTCTTTTCAGTTAAAGTGTAACCTTTTTCCGAAATAAGCGTATGAAAACATAATTAAATAAAATTTTATGACAAATTTATACTCAACCCGCTTTTCATTCCTTACTCTTTTTGCTTTTGTGCTTTTTACTATGAGTTCTTGTGATAAGGACAATTATTGGGACGAAAACAATGTAGGCATTGGTAACGGAGGCGTTATTATGGCAAGTCCTTTTTATGCAGAAGCCAGTATTGACGGTAAGAAAAGAGAATTTAAAGACGGGCAGGACGGGTATAGAAATACTTTTGGCAGCAAAGGTGTAAGCCTTGACGGATTTGGTACTTTTTTAGAAAAGCAAAAAGTTGCATTTGACGGAAGCCAGAATATAACAGTATATTTTATGGAGCGCTTTTTAGATGAGCCTTCAAATGAGGATATAAAAAACATGTTTAGAAAAGGGAAATATAACTTTGGAAACAGCAATGCCGGTTCTTCCGGAGTTGAAATTGAATATAAAGACGCAAGCGGAACAGTTTGGTCAACCTCTAATGGATCAGGCATGCAAGCCGGAAGTTCATTTGAAGTAATTAATCATTACTCTAATCACTTTGATACTTATACCCCCTATATTACTGAAGCTGTTTTTAGCTGTAAGCTATATGATGACAATGGCAACGTCATGGAATTAAACAACGGAAGAGTTGTAGCCAGAACAGTAGTTACTCACTAATTTAGTTTTTAAAGCAATATTTATTCTAAAGTATCTTTACTTAAGAAGTTATGTAATCTCATAAATTCGAAATATATTTGCTTTAATTAAATAAATGACAATGAGTATAAAAATAAAATTATCCTGTTTAGCACTAAGTTTTGCCATATTAGTAAGTTTAGAGGCTTATGCCGGAAATAGCGGCAATACTTCCCCTCAAGGTATGCCAACTTTGGGAGAAGTAAGTTCAAATTTTGATGATGCTAAAGATATTAAAGGCATTCTTATAGATGCCAAATACGGCGTTCCCGTTATATCTTCAGCAGATGGAATTATTAGAATGTCCGGTGAGGATGACAGATACGGAACTTATGTTTCTGTTTATCACCAAAACGGTTATATGACTTACTATTTGTTTTTGCAAGATGTGAAAGTTAACAATGGTGACCGGGTAAAAAGAGGAGAAACCATTGGCTATACCGGTAAAAGAAATGATGGAAAGTATGGTATTGTGTATAAAGTATCCGAAAACGGTACATTTATCAACCCTGTTCCATTTATACAAAATATAGAAGAGAATTAATTAAAACTCATTTTTAGTTTAAAAGCCCTGTTTTTCAGGGCTTTTTTTGTTTTATCCACACTTACCCTCCGGGTTTTTATAAAAACCTCAAAATTAAGAGCATTTTTTGTATACTAAAAGATACATTTTCGTTAGCACAAGTAGAATAAATAGCATTTCTTATGCTAAAACATTTATTACCTTTGCATTTGAAGTTGCCATCATTTAAAATAAAGCAATGTGACAACTACCAATAATATCTTTTTTATACTTAAAACAATTTCTTATGAAAAATATGACATTTATCTTTGCCTTCATCTTTATTAGCATTTTTGTATTTGAAGATGTCTTTAGCCAAACTCGTGCTGAAAGAAGAGAGGAAAGACGTGCTGAAAGAGAAGAAAGACGAGAATGGAGAAAGCAGGCTCGTGAATACAGAAGGAATCCATTAGAGTTTAGAGATAAAATTGAAGGTTATCAGGAACAAATCTCTGAGCAATCAAGCAACATCCAAAATCTTGAGCAGGAGCTTAATCAAAAAGAAGCTATGGTGGATAGTATTAAAACCGAAACTCAGCGAATAAAGCAAGAAACAATTGATCCTAATTTATTCCCTGAAGGCTTGAGTTTTCAAATTCAAATAGGTGCTTTTGAAAAATTCAATATAGATCATTATTTCAATGGTGCTATTTTTGTAAAACCGGAGCATGAGGGTAATTATAATAAATATGTGATTGGATATTTTACCGCACTACCTGAAGCTGAAAACTTTAGAAAAGATATGCGTAAAATGGGTATTAGAGATGCCTGGATAGTACCTTATTTTGATGGTAAACGTATTTCTGATGAAGCTGCTGAAAATATTCTCGGAAAACCTTTTAGGAATAAATAAAGTGCTTTGATTTTATTTTAATAAAACTTTTATATCAGCCCTGAATTGATTTACTTCATTCAGGGCTTTTTTAATTCTTGTTTTGTCTTTAACAGTCATTTTTTCTATAACCATTAAGTATGAGTGGCAAATTAAAATGAGTATATAATCAGCTTGAATAGTGCCATCTAGCATTACTGTATTCCAATGCTTTTTATTCATATGATAGCCCGGTAAAATCGAGGGATAAACTGCTCTCAGCTCATCTATAATTTCCGAATTGCACTTTAGGTTAATGGAAGGCTGTTCACTATTAAGCGAAAGAATAGCAAAGATTTTATGGTTTACTTTAATCACTAAGCTTTGTTCGTCAAAAGGGAAACTCTGTTCGGTTTCGGGTAATGAGTCACAAAAGTCTATGATTTGTTGGATATCCACAAAGAATTTTTAGAACTTAGGTCTGTTTAAAATTGCTTCATGAATTATGGCCTGTCTTAGATCAACTACTTCTCGTTTTTCTTCTGAAATTTCAGTACTGTAGACATCAACTTTGTAAACATCTTTTTCCTGCTTCTTTAAGAAATCATCAGCCATATCTTTTTCAATAGCTTTTAACTTTTCTTCAGCATCTTTAACTTCTTTCGCCCAGGAACCAAAGTCTTCAGGCTTATTAGCGGATTTATCGTCTTCAAACTGCTGTCTTCTTTGTTGAGAAGTCGGTCTTGAAGCAGGTTTAGGTCTATCATCAACGGTAGTTTCTGTTTCCTGCTCACCGAAAATCTCCTTAAAAATATCATCAAAATCAGACTGCTTTTCTTCACTCTGAGGCTCAGGGCGTTTTCCTTTGCCCGGCTTATTCTTATCAAAGTTCTTTGAACCGGCAAAAAAACGATATAAAATAAATATCAAAAACACTAAAAGAGAGACAATTTCTTCGAAACCCATTATTTATTTATTTAATCTATCCAAACGGATTTAATATTACAAAATTCTTTTATACCATAGTGTGATAGCTCTCTCCCGTAACCTGAATTTTTAATTCCACCAAACGGAAGGCGTACATCAGATTTAACGAGTGAATTTACAAAAACATTTCCGGATTCTATACTTCTTATATAACGTTTTGCTTCATCCTCATCTTCTGTCCATACAGAAGCACCTAAGCCATAAACTGTATTATTAGCCAAAAATACAGCTTCTTTTTCATCTTTATAAGTCATAAATGAAATTGCCGGACCAAAAACTTCTTCATCAAAGGCCGGCATGCCCGGGGCAATATTTGAAAGCACTACCGGTTCAACAAAAAAACCTTTTTTTCCTATTTTATTTCCACCATAAAGTAAGTTAGCTCCTTTCTTTTGCGACAATGCAATCTGTTTTAGAAAAAGCTTTCTTAAATCATTTCTGGCCATCGGTCCCATTTGAGTTTCTTCCAGTTGGGGGTCACCGATTTTTATACTTTGCACTTTATCTAAAATGGCTTCTTTAAAAGCCTTTTCAACAGCTTTTGATATAATAAATCGCTTGGAGGCTATACAACTCTGACCGGCATTCATCAGCCTTGACTTTATGGCTATTTCAACAGCTTTTGAAATATTTGCTTTTTCAGTAATAATCATGGGGTCAGAACCACCTAATTCCAGCAACTGCTTTTTTAAATGTTTCCCGGCTATTGATGCAACTTCCGAACCGGCTTTTGAACTTCCGGTAAGACAAACCATTTGAACTCTTTTGTCAGCTATTAGCCCTGCAGCTTGCTTATTATTCAGAAATAAACTTTGAAATAAACCCTCAGGAAAACCGGCATCATGAAACAGCTTTTCTATACTTATGGCACATTGAGGAACATTAGGTGCATGCTTTAATAATACACTATTCCCCGATAAAATGGCCGGTACTGCATTGCGGAAAACTTGCCAAAAAGGAAAATTCCAGGGCATAATTTCCAATATTATACCCAAAGGTTCAAATGCAACATAACTCATTGTAGCACTTGTGCTTATAACTTCTTCCTTAAGAAGCCACTTCAATTTTTCCTGATAATATTTGCATAAGGTTATACATTTAGATATTTCAGCCTTGGAATCAACAATCGGCTTGCCCATTTCTGATGTTATCAGACCGGCAAATTCATCCTGTCTTTCTTCCAGTAATTGTATAAGGCTTTCTACATATTTTACCCTGACTGAAGGAACCAATATCTTCCACTGTTTTTGTGCTTCATCAGACTTGTTCAATACAGACATAATGTGCTTCTCATTATGCGTAGCATAAGTAGACATTACTATTTCTGTAGCCGGGTTTAATGAAATGTACTTCATTTGGTCAAAATTTTAATCTTTTCTATTAACTATGCATAAACTCTTCTGCATATTCCGCTTAACTCTAACAAACTTTATTTTAACCACTTTTTAAATATTGATTACAAAAAACGTGTTTTTATTAATCTGTATAGTTTTGAAAGCTCGCAAAATTACAATATTTAAACTAATTGAATGCACTATATGAAAGCAACAAGAAAATATAATTATAGTTGATTTGAGCGTCTTTTCATTTGAGTAATTTTTAGCTAAAAAGGAGTGTGGTTTGGTTAACTTTTACGACTCAATAAAAACATTGTGTAAATTGATGTGCAAAGTTGCTCCTTTATATTGCTGAATGCTGCTCCAATTCCAGTTTGCTTTTATTTGTCTCAATCGGCTTTCAATATCTCTTAATCCGTGACCGGCCGATATTTTTTCCGGATGAAATCCAATGCCATTATCACTCAGTTGAATATTTATCTTACTATCGGTTAGTTGTTCAACAGAAATATCAATTTTATTGCCACCCGAATGCTTCACACTATTTGAAATAAATTCTTGAAAAACACTCAGCATTTGAATCGCCGTCATGGGCTCCAGCTTTTTATCTTTATCAGCTATAATTTCCCTGAAATTCACCTTAAAGCCGGTGAATTGCTCAGTACTATTTTTCAAGTCACGTATACAATCAACAAATTCTAAAGCAGTTAGAGACTTATCATTAATAAACCAATCCTTATGCCTGATGCTTTGTACAGAATCTTGATAAACAGACGTAATAGGAATAATCTGCTGGTATAAATCCGGTTTTTCTTTTTTTAACTTTTCGGTAAAAGCGTTTATCCCATTCAATTTTGATTTTACATATTCGAGTAGTTCCCGGGATAATTTTAATCTGACTGACAAGTGTTTGTTTTTCTCTTCAGCCTTTTCTTTTAAGGCTTTAATTTTAAAAGTCTTTTTTTCTTTTTTATAAAAAGACGCCACAAATAATCCGATAGTAAAAATTAAAATTATCAAAGCTCCCGTCAGATAAAGCCGGTGATTTTTTTGGGACTCGGCTAATTGTTCTTTAGAGGTAAATAATTCATTTTGAAGCCTTTTATTTATTTGCTTTTCTTCAAGATATTTCTCTTCCAGATTTTCTATGAAAAGTGCAGATTTTTCATTTTTTAAAGAATCTTTTATCATGTAATAAGCATCCGAATATTCAATAGCTAGCTCTGCATCCCCAATGTTTTTATAATGTTCTACCTTCTGCTTTTTATATTCTGTCAACAAATTAATATCTCCGATTTGACTCAGCAAAACATACGAACTATCCCAAAATATGGTGGATTTATCAATAGAATCAGCTAAAGCATAATATAAACCTAACTTACTGTAATTTTTCACCATTTCTCTGTCTCTATTATGCTTTCTGTTTATTTCCAGTGATTGTTTTATCGTTTTTATCGCTTCATCATACATCTGCTTTTTAGCAAAAACATCCCCTTTTTTGGCTAAATATTCCCCTAAAATGTATTCGCTTAAGCTTAGTGTAAAAATCTTTTTGTGATAATATAAAGCACTATCAAGAAGACCCATACCGGAATATGCTTCGGCTTTATTGTGAAAGGCTTCAGCCAGAGCTTCGCGATTATCAGATTGTACCTCTTTTATAAGCTTTTCGTATCTGTTTGCCATTATGATAGCCTGATTGTAGTTTGAGGCAGCCTGATAAGTAAGCGATAAATTATTATATACAGAAAAAAGCAAATTATAGTCTTTTCTTTCTTCGGCTATCCGGCGAGTTAATTGCAGATATTCTAATGACTTTATATATTCCCCAACCTCTCTGAGTACCCCTGCAAAATTCAGATAAGTGTAACTTAACCATTCTTTATCATCTAAGAATTTAAAAATGTCGATAGCTTTTCTGTAAAGCTTTTCCTTGTCAGCCCCAAAGGAAAAATAATCTTCATCATTGATAGCCTGATAAAAAACAGCTTGCCCGAAAGTGTTAAAATCAAATCGAGAAAGTGCATATACTTCAAGTTTTTTGAAACTCTGCTCTGCTGCTTCAGTGTTTGTATACAAATCAGAAAGACCTTTTTGCATTAAGCTTTTAGAGTATTCATCAACCGCATAAGCCTTAAAGTTTGCAATCAGAAGGAAAAAAAGTAAGTACTTAATCATAAAAAATTGTTTGACAAATATAAAGTTTCTTCATACCGAATATTTGTAAGCAGAAAAGGTAAAAATATAACTCTTTAGGAGATAAATACGGATTCTAAAATAGCAATCTCATTAAAATAACATCTCTAAATTTTTAAAGTAAAATCGGGAAACTATTTTTAACAGAATTACTTCAACATAAACATAGGTTCCTTTTCAGGATTCTACTGATTTACGTATGTTTGATAAAATTTTTTAGAATGAAGGTGAAGTTGAAGCTTTTTTCAATATTTGTAATGCTTATTTTTTTACTCAGTGGCCACTCTGCTCTTTCTCAGATTTTAAATGTTGAAAAGATAAGGTTAGAGTCTGATACTGTTGTTAGATTTGGAGTTGATGCAGGTTTGAGTTTTAATATATACAACCGGACAGCAAGAGCTGATGAACCGGTTCGTTCGCTTTCTTTCAAAACAAATCTTGATTTGACTTTAAGCAGCCCCAAACATGCTTATTTATTATTAAATAGTCTTCGTTATCTGTCCATAAATGAATCTCCATTTATCAGCACTGCTTACAGTCATTTTAGAGCTAATTTTTTCAAGGAAAATACCTTAAGTTATGAGTTATTTGCCCAGTATCAGTATGATTTACAAAGATTTTTAGATCATCGGTATCTGGTAGGGAGTGGTATGAGATTACGGTTTATTGAAGGAGATGTGTTTACGGTTTGGGCAGGAGTTGGCGCAATGTATGAAATTGAAGAATGGGATAATCCGTTAGAGGAAGGTGTAGTAATTAGAAGGATGTTAAAAAACACGAATTATTTGAGTACAAAAATGCATATAACTGATTGGGTTAGCTTTACAACTATCGTCTATTTTCAATGGGGATATGACGGTATTGATGAAGAGCTTAGAAGCAGGATTCACACGGATAATGTACTGGAATTTGAAATTTTAGAAAACTTTTCTTTTACTACTACTTTTCAGGGAAGCTATGATACTAATCCCGTTATTCCGGTTACCAATTTTATTTATAACCTGAACAATGGTTTCACTTTAAAATTTTAATAATGCTGGTTGCTGAAAATATAAAAAAGGCCTATGGCTCGCTTGAAGTTCTAAAAGGAATCAACCTGGTGGTTGAGAAAGGTGAAATAGTTTCCATTGTTGGTGCCTCAGGTGCCGGCAAATCAACTTTATTGCACATATTGGGCACTCTTGACAGAATGGATACAGGCAGTCTTAAAATCAACGATACGGAGGTTTTTAATTTAAGTAATAAGCAGCTGGCCAACTTCAGGAATAAAGAGATCGGTTTTATCTTTCAGTTTCACCATTTATTACCGGAATTTACAGCCATAGAAAATGTTTGTATACCTGCTTTTATTGCGGGTAAATCAAAAACTCTTACCGAAAAAAGAGCTGAAGAACTCCTGGACTTAGCCGGCTTGAAAGATAGAATGCATCATAAGCCTTCAGCACTTTCAGGGGGTGAGCAGCAAAGAGTGGCCGTTGCCAGAGCTTTAATAAACAATCCGTCTATAATTTTAGCCGACGAACCTTCCGGAAACTTAGATTCGGAAAATGCAAAAATGCTTCATCAACAATTTTTTGAACTCCGGGAAAGCTTTAATCAGACTTTCATAATAGTCACTCATAATCCTGATCTAGCTGACAAAACAGACCGAAAGTTAGTTATACACGATGGAATGATAGAGTAAGATGCTTTTTTTATTCGATTTTAATACCCATTTGCTTCATTAGCTCTGTTGCATTTAAGGTTTTGCAGACACCTCTTTTTAATTTATAATCGTACTCAAAGCTGTCATTTTTAATCTGAACTTCAAATGAGTAGTTAAAAACCTTACCCGGCAAAGCTGTCTCAAGAACTCCCAGATCCAGGTCATGTGTTGCTACCATTCCGTAAGCATAAGATTCTGACAATTGAACTATATAAGCTCTGGAGCCGGTCAGTTTATCTTTTGAGTTGGTACCTTTTAGTATTTCGTCTAAAAGAATAAATACCGGTCTCCCCTCTTTTAGTTTTTCTAAAATGCTTTTTAATCTCTTCAATTCAGCATAAAAAGTTGAGGTCTCACTTTCGAGAGAATCTTTTATACGCATGCTGGTATAAATTTCAGAAGGTGAATAAGCAAATTCTGTAGCACAAACAGGAGCTCCTGTATTGGCCAAAACCATATTTATACCGGCAGCACGCAGAAAAGTACTTTTCCCTGCCATATTAGAGCCGGTTATTAACAGAATATTTCCTTTCCCGGATACTTCAACGCTGTTTGAAACTCTTTTACTGCTTTCTATTAAAGGGTGTGAAAGCTCTTTGAATGTCAAGTGAAAATCAGCTTCAGAAAGAGTCGGATAAGTAAACTCCGGATGATTGTAGGCAAATGTTCCCAATGATGCAAAAGCTTCAATAAAATCAATATCATCAAACCATTTTGCGAGATTGTTTCTGTTTTTTTCTTTCCAGCGTTTAAGCATAAATAAACATTGCAGATCCCACAAAAGCAAGCCGTTAAAAGCTATATTTAGCAACATATGAAGTCTCAGATCAAAGAAATTTAAAACCCGGCTTAAACCGTTTATTTGCAGTGAAGCGGAACCGGTACCGCTGGTATCGAGAAAGTCTTGCTGAATCTTTTTTAAGTGTTCACTTTTAAAATTAGCTTTCTCTACAAAAGAAATCCTCTCAATATACTCCTGAAGAGTTTGAACAACCTGACCGGTATCATCATGTGTTTTTTGAATAGATTTTGAATAAATTTTAATAATAGACAACTGCAAAAGTACCACTGCTAAAATCCATGCAATCGGAAGAAAAAAGATGCTCAAAATCAGCACAGTAACTGATATCAGTGGCATCAGAATTAGCAAGCTTTTTAAAAACAATCCAAATTTAAGTGGAGAAGGTTCTTCAAGCCATTTTAGCAAATTGTTGATATCTCCGGTTTTCTGATTTGTATTGCGCCCCAGAGCCTGAAAGTGTTGTCGCCATTCAACATTTTCTCTTAATTCATTCACCATTTCCTGTCTTTGAGGAACTGTTTTTTTATCCGGAATTTTAGAAAGTATATCTGCCAAAAAACGAGCCGGTCTCTTTTTAACTGTTCTGTTTATATATTGAAAGAGAGAGCCTTTTCCAAAAATATCCAAATCATCTGTGTATGGATGATGCTCATTTTTGAACTCTTCACCATCATAAGCATGACCAAAATCAAAATCCAGATAGCGGAGTTCTTCTTTATTTATTTTTAGCAATACTTCCTGATGAGTGTTTCTTCTTTTAAAACGTTCGTGGATTTTTATGATATATAAAAAAAGAACTGCTAAAACAGCTGATATACTAAGGTAAACAGTCCAGCTTAGGTTAGTAAATCTCCACAAAAAAATGATTAATGAGACAAATAAAATTAGTCTCAGCCAGGACAAGAGGTTAACTTTGTTTAATAAGCCATCATTAACTTTGTTTAATTCTTTAATACGGCTTTTATATAATTGTCTGACGGCATCCTGCTTTTCGCTCATTAATCAATATTTCCGGAGTTATTCAAAGCCTCAAAGTTAAACTTTTAAGCTTTAATCCGGCAAAATAAAAAAGCAAAAGAGAGTAAATCCTATCCTGTTGCCTCAGCAAAAGAAGGGACATTCGTTTCAACGCCTGCAGCTGAAGTCATTAGCTGGAAGAGTTCGGTGTTTCGCACAAAACCACCTAAACGTTCGCTTCCCGGACCCATAGCTGCAAGTTCTGTAAAGTCACTTGTGTGGTGTGTATTTGCCCAGGTAACCGCTAAATGCTTACCAATTACATCTGATAAGGCAACAATCAGGCTCCTTTGATTTCTGACAACATCCTGATAAAAGCTCTCATAAGTTGCTTTTTGAATAATTTCAATTTCTTTAGCATCAAGTTCTATACCGGTTGCATCTGAAATCAACTCTTTAATATAGGAAGATGAATTATTTTCTTTCAATTTTTCCATCAAGACCGTATTCGAGCGCTTGAAATTGTGAAACTTTTTAAAATCTTCAGTTGACTCGCTGTAAGACCTTCCTGAACCGGTTAAGCTCGGACTGGCATTACCATGATCTGTAGTGATAATAACTAAAGTTTCCTTATCTTTTTCTGCGAAATCCACAGCTACTTTAATTGCATCATCTAAAGCCACCTGATCGTAAATTAAACCGCCAATATCATTTGAATGAGCAGCATGGTCTACTCTTCCACCTTCGACCTGAAGAATGAAACCATTTTTATTTTTTGATAATTTTTGAATGGCAGTATCTGTGAGTTCTGCTAATGTAGGCACCTTTGTAAGTAGCTCTTCATCATTTATATGATCCAAAGTATATGGCAAATGGGATTCTGTGAACGCCCCCATGATTGGCTTATCATCCATAGGCAAGCCCATCATTTCTTCTTTTGTCTGAACAAAGTGGTAGCCTTTGTTTTTAAATTCAGCAACCATATCTCTGCCATCTTCTCTTTTATCTGCAAGGAAGTGCTCAATACCACCTCCTAACATTACATCATAGGCTTCTTCTAAATATTTTTCTGCAATTTTATCCTCTAACCATCTTTCTGTAACTGAAATGGCGAATGAGGCCGGAGTTGCATGCGTAATACGTGTAGTTGTTACACAACCGGCTGATTTCCCGGCTTCTTTAAACCATTTATTAATAGGCTTGAAAGCCTGACCCTCAGTGCCAA